>JALYMZ010000076.1 GCA_030773435.1 Actinomycetota bacterium
CGCCGGCGACCCGGCGCAGCGCGGCGAGCGAGGCGGACAGGCCGTGCCCGCCGCCCAGCGCTACCACCGGCCCGGGCTCCGTCCCGGTCACTCCCGCCCCAGGTCACGGTGCACGACGAGCGTCGGCACGCCCGCGCCGCGGAGCCGGTCGCCCAGCGCCTCCGCCATCGCGACACTGCGGTGCTTGCCGCCGGTGCATCCCACGGCGACGGCGACGAACCGCTTCCCCTCGCGCAGGTAACCGGCGGTCATGGTGCGCAGCAGGTCCTCGTAGCGGTCCAGGAACGCCACCGCGTCGGGGTGCGTCACGACGTAGTCGCTGACCGCTGCGTCGAGGCCGGACTGCGGCTGCAGCTCGGGGACCCAGTGCGGGTTGGGCAGGAACCGCATGTCGGCGACCAGGTCGGCGTCCACCGGGATGCCGTACTTGAACCCGAAGGAGACGACGGTCGCGCTCAGCGGCTTCTCCTCGGTGCCGGCGAAAGCACTGAGCACCTTCGCCGCGAGCTCGTGGACGTTGAGGTTGCTGGTGTCGATGATGACGTCGGCGCTGCCGCGCAGGTCGCGGACCATCTCCCGCTCCCGCCGGATGCCGTCGAGCAGCCGGCCACTGCCCTGCAGCGGATGCGGTCGCCGCGCCGCCTCCTGCCGGCGTACCAGCACCTCGTCGGACGCCTCGAGGAAGAGCACGGTCGGTCGCGGGCCGGCCTCGTCGACCCCCGTCTGGCCCAGCATGGTGACCGCTCCACGCAGCTCGGTGAAGAACCAGCGCGACCGGACGTCGACCACCACCGCGATGCGCGACTCCTGCTGCTCCTCCTCGCCGACCAGCTTCACCACGTCGGCCAGCAGCTGCGGCGGCAGGTTGTCGACGACGAAGTAGCCGAGGTCCTCGAGCACCTTGGCGGCGGTGCTGCGCCCGGCCCCGGTCATGCCGGTGACCACCACCAGCTCGCCGGCGGGCCGCGTCATCGGTCGTCCCCCACGGCTGCTGCGCGCTCCTCGAGCACGGGCTCCTCGGTCGGGTCGCCGCCGAGGATCTCACCGGTCGCGGTGTCGACCGCGACCGGCCCACCCTGACGTGCGCCGTGACCGGGGGCCGTGGCGAGCGCAGCCACGACCGACTCGGCGGTGCGGCGCCCGAAGCCGGGGACGGCGGCGATCTCGTCCACCGACGCGGCCCGGACCTTCTGGACCGACCCGAACCGGCGCAGCAGCGCCCGCCGCCGCACCTCACCGAGGCCGGGCACGTCGTCGAGGGCGCTGGTCGTCATCGACCGGGAGCGTCGGCTGCGGTGGTGCGCGACAGCGAACCGGTGCGCCTCGTCACGGACCCGCTGCAGCAGGTACAGCCCCTCGCTGGTGCGGGGCAGCACGACCGGGTCCGGCTGCCCGGGCAGCCACACCTCCTCCAGCCGCTTGGCCAGCCCGCACACGGGGATGTCGTCGATGCCCAGTGCGTCCAGGGCCCGCTGCGCCGCGACCACCTGCGGTGGACCGCCGTCGACCACCACCAACCCGGGGGCGTAAGCGAACTTGCGCGGGCGCCCGGTGTCGGGGTCGACCAGGGCAGGGCCGCCGGCACCGGTGCCGACGGTCAGGTCCGGGTCCCCTGCGGACACCCGCTCGTCGAGCAGCCGGCGGAAGCGGCGGGTGATCGTCTCGTGCATCGCCGCCACGTCGTTCTGACCGTCGACGCCGCGGATCACGAACCGGCGGTAGTCCCCCTTGCGCGGCAGCGCGTCCTCGAACACCACCATCGACGCGACCACCTCACTGCCCTGCAGGTTGGACACGTCGTAGCACTCGATCCGCAGCGGTGCCTGGTCGAGGCCCAGCACCCGCTGCAGCTCCTCGAGTGCCCGGGTGCGGGTGGTCAGGTCGCTGGCCCGCCGCGTCTTGTGCAGCGCCAGCGCCTGCCCGGCGTTGCGCCCGACGGTCTCCAGCAGCGCCCGCTTGTCCCCGCGCCGCGGCACCCGCAGCGACACCCGCGCGCCACGACGCTGCGACAGCCAGTCGGTCAGCGCGGCGACCTCGCTGGCGTTGTCCGGCAGCGCAGGCACCAGAACCTCACGCGGCAGGGCGTCGCCGGTCTCACCGTCGTACAACTGCTGCAGGAACCGCTCGACCAGCTCACCGGTGTCGGCGGTGTCCACCTTGTCGGCCACCCAGCCCCGCTGACCGCGTACCCGGCCGCCGCGCACGTAGAAGATCTGCACCGCCACCTCGAGCGGATCCTCGGCCAGCGCGATGACGTCGGCGTCCGTGTCGTCGCGGAGCACGACGGCGTTCTTCGCCATCGCCCGCTGCAGCGCGCCGATGTCGTCGCGCAGCCGCGCCGCCCGCTCGTAGTCCATCTCGTCGGCCGCCCGCCGCATCTCCCGCTCCAGCCGCTTGACGTGCGCGCTCGTCTGCCCGGCGAGGAAGCTCACGAAGTCGTCGGCGATGGCTCGGTGCTGGCGCGCGTCGACCCGGCCGACGCACGGCGCCGCGCACTTGCCGATGTAGCCGAGCAGGCACGGTCGGCCGATCTGCGCAGAGCGGGTGAACACGCCGTTGGAGCAGGACCGCATCGGGAACACCCGCAGCAGCAGGTCGACGGTCTCGCGGATCGCCCAGGCGTGGGAGTAGGGGCCGAAGTAACGCACACCCTTGCGTTTCGGTCCGCGGCCGACCATGACGCGGGGGAACTCCTCGTCGAGGGTGACCGCCAGCCACGGGTAGGACTTGTCGTCGCGGTACTTGACGTTGAACCGTGGGTCGAACTCCTTGATCCAGGAGTACTCCAGCTGCAGCGCCTCGACCTCGCTGGCGACGACCGTCCAGTCGACGCCGGCCGCCGTGGTGACCATGCTCTGGGTGCGTGGGTGCAGGTTCGCGATGTCCTGGAAGTACGACGACAGCCGCGCCCGCAGGCTCTTGGCCTTGCCGACGTAGACGACCCGGCCGGTGGCGTCGCGAAACCGGTAGACCCCCGGGGCGTCGGGGATGGATCCGGGGGCGGGTCGGTAGGTCGCCGGATCAGCCACAGTTCAAGCCTAGGTTGCGGCACCGAGCGTTCCGGGTCGGCCGCGCCCCCTCCTGTCGACGAGGCGCGCTGCACTCATGAGGTCATCGGCTGTGTGCGTAGAGGTCTCGCAAGCAGGCGACCTCGGCTCCGTGGTGGATCAGCTCTCGATGGATGTGCAGAACGAGTCGGGCCAACGGCGCATCAGCCCAGCCGTCTTCCGACGGTCCGCAGGGCCGATGCAGATCTCCCCCACCGAGGGCCCGAACACGGTCAACCCAGAACTCGTACTCGCGGTCGAGCTGAGCCAGCGCCTGGTCGATCGTCCCGGCGTACTCCCAGTTCTGCCAGTGAGCAGCCATACCGCCGAAGTGACCGGCGTTCCGCATGGCCAGTACGTCCACAGTCATGTGTGCCAACCGCCACGCGATCGTCGTGAACGGAGCGGGGTCGGGATCGTCGGGCGTTGTCGGCCCGACGGTCAGGCGAGGCGGATCTGGTCACCCTCGACGGCGATGGAAACCTCCGCCAGGGGCTGGCTGGCCGGTGGACTGACCACCTCGCCGGTAGCCGCGTCGAACTGGCTGCCGTGGCAGCCACAGCTGATCGTGCCGTCCTCGACCGAGGAGACGATGCAGCCCTGGTGCGTGCATACCGCGGTGAACGCCTTGAACGTGCCCTTCTCCGGCTGGGTCACCACCACCTGCTCGTCGCCGAACACCATCCCGCCGCCGACCGGGATCTCGCCGGTCATGGCCAGGGCCTCCCCGCCGCCGTCCGCGGTGGGGCTCTCCGTCGCGGAGGGGGGTCCGTCC
>JALYMZ010000077.1 GCA_030773435.1 Actinomycetota bacterium
TCGTGTGCACGCACGGCCGGCACGACACGTGCTGCGCCGAGCTGGGCCGGCCGCTGGCGGCGGCGCTGACCGCGGCGCGTCCGGAGCACACGTGGGAGTGCTCGCACATCGGCGGCGATCGGTTCGCGGCGAACCTGCTGGTGCTGCCCGACGGCCTGTGCTACGGCCGCGTCCCGCCCTCCCGTGGCCCCGGACTCGTGCGGGAGCATCTCGCCGGCCGGGTCGACCTCGACCACCTGCGCGGTCGCAGCGGGCTCGCCTTCGCCACCCAGGCGGCGGAGTGGCACCTGCGGCACCGGCTCGGCCTGACCGGGGTCCACGACGTCGTGCTGGAAAGCGACCACGTCGACGCCGGCACGTGTACCGCGGTGTTCGCGGTGCGCCGGCAGCGCCGCTGGCGGGTCGTGGTGCGGGTCGCCAGCGGGCCGCTGCGGCAGCTCACCTGCGGATCGGACCGGCTCCGGCGTGCCCTCGAGCTCGACCTGCTCAGCATCGAGCCGGTGGACGCGGCCAACGCCGGCTGACCGACCCCGGCGACCGGCGACCGACGACCGACCCCGGCGAGCTGTCAGCGAACCGTCGACCGGTTATGGCGCGCCGGACACTGACAGGTCGCGGCGGCGGCGGCCACCGAGGCCGTTGTCTCGGCCGCCGCGGGACCGTCCGACGGGGGCGCCGCTACCTATAGTGACCCGGGCCGACCCCGACTCCACCCTCGCCAGGAGGTCCCATGCTGCGCCGCACCGCGCGTCGTACGCTCCCCACCCTCGTCGCGGCCGCGGCCGCCGCCGGGCTCACCGCCGCCGGTCCGGCCAACGCCGATCCCCGGCCGGACGCCGCGAACGGCGCCGGCCCACCGGAAGACATCCGGGTGGCGACGTTCAACGTGTCGATGTTCCGGCTCACCCACGGCGAGCTCGCCGCCGACCTGGCCGACGCCGACGACGAGAAGCAGGACGAGGAGGTCCGCAACGTCGCGGAGATCATCCAGCGGCAGCGGCCCGACGTGCTGCTGCTCAACGAGTTCGACTACGACCCGAACGGGGTGGCGCTGCGGCGGTTCCAGGACAACTTCCTCGCCGTCGGGCAGGGCGGCGCGGAGCCGATCACGTACCCCTACGCGATGGTGTTCGCCTCCAACACCGGCATCGCCAGCGGCTTCGACCTCAACAACGACGGCCGGGTCGGCACGAGCGGCCGGGCGTACGGCGACGACTCCTTCGGGTTCGGCGAGTTTCCCGGCCAGTACGCGTTCGCGCTGCTGTCGCAGCACCCGATCGATCGTGACGCCGTCCGCACCTTCCAGACGTTCCGCTGGGCTGACATGCCCGGAGCCCTGCTCCCCGACGACCCGGCCACGCCGCAGCCGGCGGACTGGTACTCCCCGGCCGAGCTGGAGGTGTTCCGCCTCTCCAGCAAGAACCACGTCGACGTGCCGGTGATCGTCAACGGGCGCGCGGTGCACGTGCTCGCCAGCCACCCGACGCCGCCGACCTTCGACGGGCCCGAGGACCGCAACGGCACCCGGAACCACGACGAGATCCGCTTCTGGGCCGACTACGTCTCCCCCGGGGCGCGCTCGGCGTACATCTACGACGACGAGGGCGAGCACGGCGGTCTGACGCCGGGTGCCGCGTTCGTCGTCATGGGCGACCTCAACGCGGACGCGTCCAACGACGGCGACAGCATCGACGGCGCGGCCGACCAGATCGTCGAGCACCCGTTCGTGCGCGACCCGCTGCCGGACAGCGAAGGGGCGGTGGAGGCGAGCCGGCTGCAGGGCGGGGTGAACCGGACTCACGTCGGCAACCCGGCCTACGACACCGCGGACTTCGCCGACTTCTCCGCCGGTAACCTCCGCGTCGACTACGTGCTCCCGTCGCGACCGCTGAAGGTCCTCGGCGCGGGTGTCTTCTGGCCGGTGCAGGCGGACCCGCTGTTCCGGCTGACGGGGGTGTTCGACCGCAGCTACACCAACGGGTTCCCGAGCTCCGACCACCGCATGGTGTGGGTGGACCTCGCCGTACCGCCGAGCGGGCCGCACCGGAGCTGACTCCACGCTCGCGCCGCGGCCGCCCGGCGCTGAGCGCGCGGGTAGAGTTCTGCGGTTGGTGGTGTCGGCCTCGGGACGGGAACGGGTGTCAGCGGAGCAGCGCGAGCTCGCCGCCGAACAGGCGTACGTCGACAGCGTCTACAGCCGTCTGGACGCGGCCGCGGAGTCAGCACGTGCGCTCGCCGCGGACGGGCACGCCCGGGCGCGGGTCGGCAACGACGGCGGCCTCGTGGAGCGGGACGCGATGGTCTTCCAGGCGGCCCGCCGTCTCGCCGTGCTGGAGGACGCGGCAGAAGGGCTGGTGTTCGGGCGCCTGGATTTGCGCGGCGGCGAGATCCACCACATCGGCCGCATCGGCCTGCGCGACGAGCAGCGCGAGGTGCTGCTGATCGACTGGCGGGCGCCGGCGGCCGCCCGGTTCTACCAGGCCACCGCCCGGGACCCCCACGACGTCGTACGCCGCCGCGTCCTGCGCTGCCGGGAGGCCACGGTGGTGTCGCTCGACGACGAGCTGCTCGACGCCGACGCCGCACCCGATGACATGGTGGTCGTCGGCGAGGGCGCGCTGATGGCCGAGCTCTCCCGCGCCCGCGACACCGTCATGCACTCGGTGGTCGCGACGATCCAGAAGGAGCAGGACGATGCCATCCGGGCGCCGGCCCGCGGCGTCACCACGATCGGCGGCGGGCCGGGTACCGGCAAGACCGTCGTCGCACTGCACCGCGCGGCGTACTTGCTCTACTCCGACCGCCGGCGCTTCGAGACCGGCGGGGTCCTCGTGGTCGGGCCGTCCCCGGTGTTCATGCGCTACATCGAGCGGGTGCTGCCCAGCCTCGGCGAGACGGCGGTGACGCTGCGCGCGATCGGCGAGGTCGTCAACGGCCTGGCCGGAACCCGCCACGACCCTCCAGCGGTCTCGGCGGTCAAGGGGTCGCAGCGGATGGTGCGGGTCCTCGAGCGCGCCGCCCGGGACGCGGTTCCCGGGGCTCCCACCGAGTTCCGGACGTTCTATCGCGACGACGTGGTGTCGCTGGACCGGCGGCAGCTGCGTCGGCTGCGCCACCAACTGTTGCAGGGCCAGCAGCGCAACCCGGCGCGGCGGCGGGTCCCGCAGGTCCTGCTCGACGCGATGTGGGACCAGGTCGGCGGGGAGCGGACGGTCGAGCGCGGCGCCGACGAGTTCGCCGACCGGATGCGCGACGACGCGGCGTTCGAGGACTTCGTCCAGCACTGGTGGCCGCCGCTGGACGCCGTGGACGTGCTGGCCTGGCTCCGCGACGAGCGCCGGCTGCGGCACTACGCCGACGGTGTCCTGGCTCCGGCCGAGGTCGACGCGCTGCTGCAGTCCTGGCGAGCCGGCGATGCTGGTGCGGGCGACGCCGCCCTGGGTGTCGAGGACGTCGCCCTCGTCGACGAGCTGCGCTACCTGCTCGGCGACCGAGCCGGTGACGACGACGCCGACGAGGCGGACCCGCTCGCCGACCTGCGTGACGACAGCGTCGTCGAGGTCACGACCACCTCCGACCGCCGCGGCGTCCCACCGCCGCGTCCGACCTCACGAGTCGAGGACGACCGCTACGCCCACGTCCTGGTCGACGAGGCACAGGACCTGTCGCCGATGCAGTGGCGGATGCTGGGCCGCCGAGGCCGGCATGCCAGCTGGACCGTCGTCGGTGACCCGGCGCAGTCGGCGTGGCCGCTGCCTGGCGAGGCGGCCGCCGCCCGCGCGCACGCTCTCGACGGCCTGGAGGAGCACCGGTTCCGGCTGTCGACGAACTACCGCAACTCCGCGGAGATCTTTGCTCTCGCCGCCGCGGTGGTACGTCGAACGGTCCCCGACCCCGACCTGCCGGAGGCGGTCCGTCGTACCGGTGCGGTGCCCGAGCACCGCGTCGTTTCGGCCGCCGCCCTGCCCGCGGCGGTGCGGCAGGTGGCGTGCGAGCTGCTGGCCGCGGTCGACGGCACGGTCGGCGTCATCGTGCCGGCAGTACGCCGGGACGAGGTCGCCGGCTGGCTCGGCGATGTCGGGGGCTCCCGGCTGCACCTCCTCCAGCCGCTGGACACCAAGGGCCTGGAGTTCGACGCGGTCGTGGTGGTCGAGCCCGGTGAGATCGCGGCCGAGTCACCGGGAGGGCCGCGGACGCTCTACGTCGTGCTGACCCGGGCCACGCAGCGGCTGACCACAGTCGGCACCGACGACGCGTGGCGACCCTGATGCTGCTGCACCACGACGTCAGCGGCCACGGGCCCGCGGTGGTGCTCCTGCACTCCGGCGCCACCGACTCCGGCATGTGGCTGGGCACGCGCGAGGTGCTGGCCGACGAGTTCACGGTCGTCACGCCGGACCTGCGCGGGTACGGTGAGACGCCACTGCCCGCCGAGCGCTACTCCGACGCCGCCGACGTGCTGGCGCTGGTCAACGGCCTGGGCATCGAGCGGTTCAGCCTGGTCGGCTCGTCGTACGGCGGGCACGTCGCCCTCCAGGTGGCGACGGCGGTGCCGGATCGCGTCGAGCGGATGGTGCTGTTGTGCTCCGCGGCCGAGGGGGTCGTGCACACCGACGACGTACGCGCCTTTGCTCGGGAGGAGGACGCCCTGCTTGAGGCCGGTGACGTGGAAGGCGCCACGGCGCTCAACGTGCGCACCTGGCTGGGGCCGGCCGCCGACGACGCGACGCGCGCGCGGGTGCACGCCATGCAGGCCCGGGCGTACTCGGTGCAGCTGGAGGCCGGGAACGGGGCGGAAAGCTACGAGCTCGACGTCGACCTGGCGACGATTCCGGCGCCGACCACGGTCGTGTGCGGCGCGCACGACCTGGAGTTCTTCCGGCTGGTGGCCGAGCACCTCGCCGAGCAGCTGCCCGACGCGCGCCTCGTCGAACTGGAGTGGGCCGGCCACCTGCCAGCACTGGAGCGCCCGACCGACACGGTCGAGCTGATCCGCGGCGCGCTGCGTACGCCGGCCTGACGGTGCGGCCGGTCGGCTCAAGGCGGCGCTCGACCTGCGCCTGGTGGATGTCTGCGATGGGCGCGGTCTAGGAGCACCACCAGGAGTGGGTCGCTGATGGTGACGTGCATCGCCGGTCCAACGAGCCGGTTTTTCTCCACAAGCCGCTGATTGAGGGGCTCTGTCCACAAGGGCCGGCTCGGCGGGCCGGCTGTCCCAGGGCGCGGATATATTCCGTACATGTGTTCGAGTAATGGGTCGCCGTGGGAGGCGTTGCGGGAGGCGGTGGCCGCGGTCAGCGCCATCGACGCGGCGCAGGTGCCGGCGGCGGAGGCGGTGGAGCGGCTGCCGCGGCTGCGGCAGCTGATCGACGCTCTGCACGCCACCTCGGTCCGGCTGACCGGGCGAGTGGACGCGGCGAAGG
>JALYMZ010000078.1 GCA_030773435.1 Actinomycetota bacterium
GCGCCGGGGCCCGGGTCGCGTGCCGCACCGCCCGGCGTCTCGGCGCGTCCGGGTGTCTGGCGCTGGCGTTCCCGCTGCACCCACCCCGGCAGCCGGCCCGGTCCCCGGAGCCGACCCGTGCCCAGGAGCTGCTCGGCGTGGGCGTGTCCACACTCGTCGTGCAGGGCGAGCGCGACCCCTTCGGTGCTCCCGACGCGTTCCCGGAGACCGTCGACCTCGCCGTGGTCCCCGGTGCCGACCACGGCTTCGCGGTCCGCCACGGTGACCAGTTCTCGCAGGACGACGCCCTCGCCGTACTCCTAGAGGCCGTCCTGGAATGGATCACGCGCGAGGTGGCCTGAGCCAGTCGGGGTGCGGCCCGGAATGCCCACTGCCGCGTTGCTGTTGTGCGGTGGTGACAGGCGATGCTCGCGAGGAGGACCACCGTGGTCTGCACCATCTCGGCGCGGGACGAGGACATCCTGGCGGCCCTGGACTTCCCGGTAGACTCGGCCGCGATGACCCAGGACCCGGCCACCGAGACCCCAGCGGCAGAGACCCCAGCAGCAGAGACCCCACCAGCGGAGACGGGAGCGCCGGCGGAGCGTTTCGAGCGCGATGCGTTGCCCTTCCTCGACCAGCTGTACGCCGCCGCCATGCGGATGACCCGCAACCCGGCTGACGCCGAGGATCTCGTGCAGGAGACCTTCACCAAGGCCTACGCGTCGTTCCACCAGTTCAAGCCCGGCACGAACCTCAAGGCCTGGCTCTACCGGATCCTCACGAACACGTTCATCAACTCCTACCGGAAGCGGCAGCGCCAGCCGCAGCAGCAGGTGACGGAGGAGATCGAGGACTGGGAGATGGCGCGGGCCGAGTCGCATACGTCCAGCGGGCTGAAGTCGGCCGAGGCCGAGGCACTGGAGCGGCTGCCGGACAGCGACGTCAAGGACGCCCTGCAACGAATCCCCGAGGACTTCCGGATCGCGGTCTACCTCGCCGACGTAGAGGGGTTTTCGTACAAAGAGATCGCCGAGATCATGGACACGCCGGTCGGCACCGTGATGTCCCGGCTGCACCGCGGGCGCCGCCTGCTGCGGGAGCTCCTCGGCGACTACGCGCGCGAGCGGGGGCTGGTGCGCGCCGGCGCCGAGGACGGAGGGGAGGGGCGATGAGCTGCGGCAACCCCCACGCCGATGACTGCGCCGAGGTCCTGCAGCGGATGTTCCTCTTCCTCGACCGTGAGATCGCCGACGCGGACTCCGCGCAGATCCAGCGGCACCTCGACGAGTGCGGGCCGTGCCTGGCCAAGTACAACCTCGAGCAGGCGGTCAAGGCTCTCGTGGCGCGCTCGTGCCGCGAACAGGCGCCGCAGCGGCTGCGGGATCGGCTGCTCCTGCAGATCCGCCACGTCAGCGTCGAGGTCAGCGACCTGGGTCACGATCCGGGCTTTCCCCGCTGAGCGGAGCGATCGGCCGGGCGGACCCGCGGGCGGTCAGGCGTTCGGCCGCTTGCCGTGGTTCGCGGCCTTCTTCCGTCGGGCGCGGCGCTTGCGTCCGTTCTTGCTCATAGGGTCCTCCTGGTACGGCGGTAGGGGTCGACCGGGATTGTCGCAGGTGGCGGCTCAGTGAGTTGTCAGCGGTCCGACGAACGGGTGGCACCGCCGACGACCTGACTGTTGCTATAACGCATGTGTGGTCGACGCGTCTCAGAGCCTGCGCGCCGGTCTCTCGGCGACCGTTGACCACGTCGTCGAAGAGGCGGACACGGCCGCGGCGGTGGGCAGCGGTGACCTTCCGGTGCTGGCCACTCCCCGGCTGCTGGCGCTGGCCGAGCAGGCCACCTGCGCCGCGGTCGCCGCCGCACTGCACCCCAGAGACAGCAGCGTCGGTACCCGGATCCGACTGGAGCACCGGCACCCCAGCCCCGTCGGCGCCCGGGTGACCGTGACGGCCACCCTGCAGCACGTGGACGGTCGGCTGCTGCGCTTCGACGTCGTCGCCGCGGACGAGGACGGGAAGGTGGTCGGCCACGGCGAGGTCAGTCGGGTCGTCGTCGACCGGGAGCGGTTCCTCGGGGCGCCTTAGGAGCGGTCCAAGGACCGTGGGCGCGTCACGGTGTCGTCGCCGCGCCCGGTGTGACGGGCAGCTCCTCTACCCCGGGGTCACCGGCGTCCGCGCGGTAGTCGCTGGCGACGGTGGCGTCGGTTCCCTCCGGCACGGCGGCCGCCCGCAGCAGGAACGTGCCGAGTGCAGCGATGGCCAGGTTGAACACCAGAGCCGTCAACGCGATGTAGCCGACCGTGTCGGTGAACGGAACCTCGGCCAGCGGGCTGCCGAAGTGGGCGTCGGGGTCGGTGGCGGTCGGCTGCTGGTACGCCGTCCAGGTGCCGTAGGCCATGGAGACCGCCCAACCCGCCAACAGCGCCCATCGGTGGAACCACCGGGTGTACAGCCCGAACACGATCGCCGGCAGCGTCTGCAGGATCCAGATGCCACCCAACAGCTGCAGGTTGATGGCGAAGTCGCTCGGCAGCCCCAGCACGAAGACGAGTGCGCCCAGCTTGACGACCAGCGACACCACCTTGCTCTGCCGTGCCTCGTCGGCTGCCGTCGCGTCGGGCCGCAAGAACGCCTTGTAGATGTTGCGGGTCCAGAGGTTCGCGGCCGCGATGGACATGATCGCCGCCGGCACCAGTGCGCCGATCGCGATGGCGGCGAACGCAACCCCGGCGAACCAGCCGGGGAACTGCTGCTCGAACAGCGCAGGGATCGCCAGCTGTGGGTTGTCCACCTGGATGCCCGCGGCGATGGCCACGAACCCGAGCAGGGCGAGCAGACCGAGCAGGAAGGAGTACGCCGGCAGCAGCGCGGCATTGCGCCGAATGACGTTGCGGTTGCCGGTGGACAGCACGGCGGTGATCGAGTGGGGGTACATGAACAGCGCCAGCGCCGACCCCAGCGCCAGCGAGGCGTACGCCCAGTGCAGCGCCTCGACCGGGATGAGCCCGTCGGTGGGCGACTCGCTGGCCGCGAACTTCTCCGACGCGGCCGTGAAGATGGAGCCCCAGCCGCCGAGCTGCGCCGGTAGGTAGAAGACCGCCACGAGGATCACGAGGTAGATCAACGTGTCCTTGACGAACGCGATCAGCGCCGGCGCGCGCAGCCCCGAGGAGTAGGTGTACGCGGCCAGCACCGCGAACGCCAGGAACAACGCCAGGTCGCGCTCGAACAGCGAGGCGTCCTCGCCCCCGCCGATCCCCATCACCTCCAGCACCACCTGGATCCCGACCAGCTGCAGGGCGATGTAGGGCATCGTGGCGAGGATCCCGGTGCCCGCCACCGCCAGCGACAACGCTCGCGAGTCGTAACGGCCCTGCACGAAGTCGGCCGGTGTGACATAGCCGTGCCGGTGCGAGACCGACCACAAACGTGGCAGGAACACGAAGATGATGGGGTAGACCACGATCGTGTACGGCACGGCGAAGAACCCGACCATGCTGCCGGCGTACAGCAGCGCCGGCACCGCGATGAAGGTGTACGCCGTGTAGAGATCGCCGCCGATCAGGAACCAGGCGATGAACGTGCCGAAACCGCGCCCGCCCAACCCCCACTCGTCGAGGGTGTCCAGCTCACCGACCCGGCGCCACCGCGCGGCGACGAACCCGAGAACGGTGACGAGCAGGAAGAAGAAGAGGAAGACCGCCAAGGCCACCCAGTCGATGCCGTCCGTCATCGCGGCCAGTCCTCCTCGCGCTCGCGTTCCTCTTCACGCGTGACGAGCCGGTAGCAGACGAAGGTCAGTCCGGCGGCGATCGGGATCCACAGGAACTGGTACCAATAGAAGAACGGGAACCCGAGAACTTCAGGCTCGCTGCGGGCGTACGTCCCGATCAGGAGCGGTGCGACGATGGGGATGAGCAGCAGTACACCGACGAGGGTCCACGCGCCTCGCCATCTGCTGGAGCGGCCGGTTGGGGGTGGTGGCGCCTGAGCCATGAGTCCTCCTGCCGAGAGCGCGTCAGGTGGAACCTGCAATGACGACCGTAGTGCAGGCGTGGAGCTGCCGGTGACCGGGACACGAAAAACCCCACCGGTCCACGACCTCGGTGGGGTGAGCAGGCCGGGAGACCCTACGCTGTGCGCACCCGGGCACGCGCGTTGCGACGCTTCAGCGCGCGCCGCTCGTCCTCGGACAGCCCTCCCCACACGCCGTGATCCTGTCCCGACTCCAGCGCCCAGGCGAGGCACTGCTCGCGTACCTCGCACCGCCGGCACACCGCCTTCGCCTCCTCGATCTGCAGGAGGGCAGGGCCGGTGTTGCCGATCGGGAAGAACAGCTCCGGGTCCTCGTCGAGGCACGCGGAGCGGTGGCGCCAGTCCACGGCGATGCTCCTTGTCTCTGGCGCGGGCGTCCGGTCTGGAGCCCGCGGGCACGGCAGGGTCAAACTTCGTGACGCTGGCGCGAGCCCCGGCTCGTGAACTGCTTCACGAGTGTGGTCCCGTGGCGGTCCGTGCCGGGAGGTGAGGACCGGGACGGGATGCACGGCAACGCGCGCAACGAGGCGCGCGGAAGCGCCCGCGTCTGCGTCTAGGTCGATCGTTGCAACGATCGGTGTGTCACACAACCCCCACGGCGTTGTTCCTTTGGTCACAGGGAGTCCCGGAGGTCCGTACCGTGGTCGCCCGTGAGCCGTGACGCCGGCCGAGCCCGTCCAGCTGCGTGGCTCTGGACGGCCGCCGGCCTGGTCTGGGTGGAGGCGGCTGCGCTGCTCGGCGTCGCCGGCTCCGTCGTGCTGGCGGGCTCGCGGAGCCGGCTCGCCCTCGACGTCACCACGGTGACCTTCTTCCTGCTGTACGCCGCTGGGCTGTCGGCGTGCGCATGGAGCCTCGCGCGAGCCAGGCGTTGGGCCCGTGCCCCGGTGGTGCTGGCCCAGCTCATCCAGCTCGCGGTGGCGTGGAGCTTCCGCGGTGGGGAGACCCAGCTGTACGCCGTCCTCCTCGCCGGTGTGGCCGCGGCCGTGCTGCTGCTCGTGCTCAACCCGGCGGCGACCGCGGCACTGCTCGACGACGACACCCACTGACCTCACCGCCATCGGGGCGGCACGGTGCGGCCTGCTACTGGTCGAGCAGCTCCTCACGCAGCTGCGCAAGGGTACGCGCCAGGATGCGGGAGACGTGCATCTGCGAGATCCCGACGTCGGCGGCGATCTGCGACTGGGTCATGCCGCGGAAGAAACGGAGCAGCAGGATCCGCTTCTCCCGCGGCTGGAGCCGAGCCAGCAGCGGCTTGAGCGACTCGCGGTACTCGACACCTTCCAGCGCCTCGTCGTCGCTGCCCAGTGCGTCGATCATGCTGGGCCCGTCGGACTCACCGGCGTCGGGTGCGTCCAGCGAGAGCGTGCTGTAGGCGTTGGCCGACTCGAGGCCCTCCAGCACGTCGTCCTCGTTCACCTGCAGCCGTTCGGCCAGCTCCGAGACCGTCGGAGCGCGACCCAGTTCCTGGGTGAGGTCCGCCGTGGCCGACGCCAACGACAGCCGGAGCTCCTGCAGCCGGCGCGGCACCCGGATCGCCCAGCCCTTGTCGCGGAAGTAGCGCTTGATCTCACCGACCACGGTCGGCGTGGCGTAGGTGGAGAACTCCACGCCGCGGTCGAGGTCGAACCGGTCGACGGCCTTGATGAGGCCGATGGTGCCGACCTGCACCAGGTCGTCGAGCGGTTCGCCGCGGTTGCGGAAGCGCCGCGCCAGGTGGTCGACGAGTGGCAGATGCAGCTGCACCAGCTCGTTGCGCACCAGCTCCTGCTCCACGCTGCCGTCGCCGAGATCCGAGAGCCGGGCGAAGAGCTCGATCGTGCGCTCGCGCGTCTCCGCCCGGGTGTCCCGCTCGGTGGTGCGCACGCCGTCGCGGAAGGCGCTGCGATCTGGCACGATCACCGGGCCGTGCGGCTTCCGCGCTGTCGGGTGAGCGTGAGTGACACGCCGCCCTGGTGGATCGCGGCGTCGACACACGACACCAGCGCGCTGAGCACCGTCCAGGAGAATCCGTCCTGCGACGGCAGCGCAGGGTCGGTGGACTCGGTGGTGACCCGGACCGACAGGCTGTCGTCGCCGACCGCGAACTCGCACATCAGGTCCGAGTCGGGCCGGGCGTTGGGCAGCAGCAACGCGCAGGCCTCGTCGACCGCGATGCGCAGGTCCTCTATCTCGTCCAACGTGAAGTCGAGACGTGCGGCGAGACCGGCGGTCGTCGTACGCAGGATGGACAGGTACGCGCCCTCCGCAGGGATCCGCAGGACGACCTGGTGCTCGTCGGTCACGCCGCCTGCTTGGTCTCCCAGAAGATCTTGGCGATCTCGTCGATCTTCCCCAGCAGAGCATCCGCGGTGGCCGCGTCCATGGTGCCTTTGGCCCCGGTGCCGCCAGCGAGCTTCGTGGCCTCGTTGAAGAGCGTGTGCAGGTGGGGGTACTGCTCGAAGTGCGGCGGCTTGAAGTAGTCCGTCCACAGCACCCACAGGTGGTGCTTCACCAGCTGCGCACGCTCCTCCTTGATGACGAGCGCACGGGTGCGGAAGTCCGGGTCGTCGTTGTCCGCCACCTTGCCGATGATGCCCTTGATCGACTCCGCCTCGATCCTCGCCTGCGCCGGGTCGTAGACACCGCAGGGCAGGTCGCAGTGTGCGTGCACCTCCACCGTGCGTGCGAACAGTCGCGCCAGCATCCCGGATCCTTCCTGTCGTGATCGTCCTCGCGTGCTCGACCTATCCTTCGGTCAGGGGCGACACTACCCCCGCGCTGCGCGCGCACACGAGCCCGGTGCGGGCCGAGAGTCGACGGGGGGCGACGTGCCACGCTGGGGAGTCGTAGTGGTGCGTGGAAGGTCGATGGAGCCGACGCTGCGCGACGGTGACCGGCTGCTGGTGCGGTACGACGGTGCGGCGGCGGTCGGGCGGCTCGCGGTGGTACGCCTGCCGCATCGGCCGCTGGCGGTCAAGCGCCTGACGCGGCGCGAACCCGACGGCTGGTGGGTCGAGCGCGACAACCCGGCGGAGGGCGTCGACTCCTGGCTGGTCGGCGCGATCTCCGACCGCGACGTCGTCGCGGTAGTGGTGTGCCCGCTGTGGCGGCGGCCACGGCGCCGACAGTGGCGCCGGCGGATGCCGCCATGGTCACGGACGCTGCCGGCCCGGCGCCGTTAGGGTCGAGCCATGCTCGCGGTCTACGCCACTCGGTTCAGCACCGACGACCCGCTGTCCGGCCTGGTCGTCGGCGAGCGCCCCGAGCCGGACGTCCCCGACGGTTGGACGACGGTCGGTGTGCGAGCGGCGGCGCTGAACCATCACGACCTGTGGTCGCTGCGCGGGGTCGGTCTGCGCCAGGACAAGCTTCCGATGATCCTGGGCTGCGACGCGGCGGGGCTCGACGAGGACGGCAACGAGGTGGTGGTGCACGCGGTCATCAGCGATCCGGCCTGGCGCGGCGACGAGACGCTCGACCCGAAGCGGTCGCTGCTCTCCGAGCGCTACCCGGGCACCTTCGCCGAGCGGGTAGCGGTGCCGCGGCGCAACGTCGTACCGAAACCAGCGGGACTGTCGTTGGAGGAGGCGGCGTGCCTGCCCACCGCGTGGCTGACCGCCTACCGGATGCTGTTCACCCAGGCCCGGCTGAGACCCGGTGACAGCGTGCTGGTCCAGGGCGCCGGCGGGGGAGTGGCGACCGCGTGCATCACGCTCGCCCGGGCCGCGGGCCTGCGCGTGCTCGCCACCAGCCGCGACGAGGACAAGCGCAAGCGTGCGTGCGAGCTCGGCGCGCACGAGGCTGTCGCGCCGGGGGAGCGCCTGCCGCAACCGGTCGACGCCGTGATGGAGACGGTCGGGGCGGCGACGTGGTCGCACTCGGTGCGGTCGCTGCGTCCGGGGGGCACGCTGGTGGTGACGGGGACGACCTCGGGGCCGAACCCGGCGGCCGCAGAGCTGACCCGGATCTTCTTCCTGCAGCTGCGGGTGCAGGGCTCGACGATGGGCACCCGTGAGGAGCTGAGGGCGCTGGCCGACTTCCTCCACCTGACCGGCGTGCGGCCGCTCATCGACCGCACCCTGCCGCTGACCCAGGCGCCGGAGGGGTTCGCCGCGATGGCGCAGGGCGACGTGTTCGGCAAGGTCGTCTTCACGCTGTGACCACAGGCGCCGCCGTGCGGCTGGCGCCGGTCGGTGTATCTGAAGAGGGGCCGGCGGCGGCGGTCACCCCTCGTCGTCGAGCCGGGCCAGCCAGGTGGCGAACCGCTCCGCGGCGGTCTCGAACTCTGGGTGCAGGTCGACGAACTCCTGCAGCCGGTCGGCGACCCAGGCCAGGCTCACCTCCTCGTCGCCGCGCCGGCTCTCCAGCTCCTCGATGCCGCGGTCGGTGAAGTACACGCTGTCACCACTCCCCAGCCCGTCGGTCGGTCAGCAGAGGTCAGGAGAAGGCCTGCTGCAGCAGCGCTTTGGCCTCCTCGCCGTGCACGGACGCCGACCCCACCGACGGCGCTGCCGACTCCGAGCGCGACACCCGGTAGAACGGCACGTCCAGCTCGGGGGTCAGGTGCAGCGCCATGTGCGGCCACGGACCCATGTTGGCCGGCTCGTCCTGCACCCACCGCACCTCCTTGAGGTGCTGGTACCTCGCCAGCTCCACGCACACCTCCGCCACCGGCCGCGGGTAGAGCTGCTCCAGCCGCACGACGGCGGTGCGTGACGCCTCCCCCTCCCCCTGGGACCGGTGCGCCAGCAGGTCCCAGGTGATCCGCCCGGAGCAGAGCAGCACTCGCTCCACGGCATCCGGGTCGACCGCCTCGTCGCCGATCACCGGCCGGAACGTCCCCTCGGTGAAGTCGGCGGGCTGGGATGCGGCGTCCTTCCGCTTGAGCATCGACTTGGGCGTGAACACGATGAGCGGTCGGTGCTCGTCGCCGAGGGAGTGGCGCCGCAGCAGGTGGAAGTAGCTCGCGGGCGTCGACGGCTGCGCCACCGTGAACGCGTTGTCGGCCGCGATGGTCAGGAACCGTTCGATGCGGGCAGAGGAGTGGTCCGGGCCCTGCCCCTCGTAGCCGTGCGGAAGCAGCAGCACCACGCCGGAGCGCTGTCCCCACTTGGCCTCGCCGGCAGAGACGAACTCGTCGATGACGATCTGCGCTCCGTTGGCGAAGTCGCCGAACTGCGCCTCCCACAGCACCAGCGCGTCGGGGCGGGCCACCGAGTAGCCGTACTCGAACCCCATCGCGGCGTATTCGCTCAGCAGCGAGTCGTAGGCGAGGAATGGCGCCTGGTCGTCAGAGAGGTTGGACAGCGGTGTCCACTCCTGGGCGGTGTTGCGGTCGATGATGGTGGCGAACCGCTGCACGAACGTGCCGCGCCGGGAGTCCTGGCCGGCCAGCCGAACCGGCCGGCCCTGCATCAGCAGCGAGCCGAACGCGAGGATCTCCCCGGTTCCCCAGTCGATCGGCCCCTCGAGGATCGCGGCCGCGCGCCGCTGCAGCTGCGGCAGCACCTTCGGGTGCACGGTGAACCCGTCCGGCGCGCTGACGTGGGCGTCGGAGATGCGCTTGAGGACGTCCATCGACACCGCGGTCGGGGTGTCGGGCCGCTGGCTCTTCTCCGGGTACGCCGGCACCGTGACGTAGCTGTCGTCGGGCCGTGCCTTCGCCTTGCGTACCTCGGCGAACACCCGCTCCAGCTGCTGCTGGTAGTCCTTGAGCGCCTGCTCGGCCTCGTCGACGGTGATGTCGCCGCGGCCGATGAGCGCCTCGGTGTAGAGCTTGCGCACCGAGCGCTTGTGCTCGATGAGGTCGTACATCAGCGGCTGGGTGTACGACGGGTCGTCACCCTCGTTGTGGCCGCGGCGGCGGTAGCAGACCAGGTCGATGACGACGTCCTTCGTGAACGCCTGGCGGTACTCGAAGGCCAGCCGGGCCACCCGGATGCATGCCTCCGGGTCGTCGCCGTTGACGTGGAAGATCGGCGCCTGCACCATCCGCGCCACGTCCGTGGAGTACAGGGACGAACGGGAGGCGGCCGGCGAGGTGGTGAAACCGACCTGGTTGTTCACCACCAGGTGGATGGTGCCGCCGGTGCGGTAGCCACGCAGCTGCGACAGGTTGAGCGTCTCGGCCACCACCCCCTGGCCGGCGAACGCCGCGTCGCCGTGCGCCAGCAGCGGCAGGACCGGAAACTCCTCGCCGCGGTTGAGCAGGTCCTGCTTCGCGCGGGCGATGCCCTCCAGGACCGGGTCGACGGCCTCCAGGTGCGACGGGTTGGCAGCCACCGAGACCTTGACCTGGTCGCCGCGGCTGGCGACGAACTCGCCCTCGGCGCCGAGGTGGTACTTGACGTCGCCGGAGCCCTGCACGGTGCGTGGGTCGATGTTGCCCTCGAACTCGCGGAAGATCTGTGCATAGCTCTTGCCGACGATGTTGGCGAGCACGTTGAGCCGCCCGCGATGGGCCATGCCGATGCAGACCTCATCGAGGGCGTTCTCCGCGGCCGCCTCGCAAATCTCGTCGATCAGCGGGATGGCGGTCTCGCCGCCCTCCAGGCTGAACCGCTTCTGACCGACGAACTTGGTCTGCAGGAACGTCTCGAACGCCTCGGCCTGGTTGAGCTTGTGCAGGATCCGCAGCTGCTCCTCGCGCGGCGGCTTGACGTGGCCGCGCTCGACCCGCTCCTGGATCCACCGCCGCTGGTCGGGGTCCTGGATGTGCATGTACTCGATGCCGACGGTGCGGCAGTAGGAGTCCCGCAGGATCCCGAGGATGTCGCGCAGCTTCATCATCGCGCGCTCGTTGCCGAACGACCCGGTGGCGAACTCGCGGTCGAGGTCCCACAGCGTCAGGCCGTGGGTCACCACGTCGAGGTCCGGGTGGCTGCGCTGCTGGTACTCCAGCGGGTCGGTGTCGGCCATGATGTGGCCACGCACGCGGTAGGCGTGGATGAGCTCGAGCACCCGGGCCTGCTTGCTGACCTCGGCCTCGTGGTTGGCCGAGATGTCCGCGGCCCAGCGGATCGGCTCGTAGGGGATGCGCAGGGCGTGGAAGATGTCGTCGTAGAACCGGTCCTCGCCGAGCAGCAGCAGGTGCAGTCGACGCAGGAAGTCCCCGGACTGCGCACCCTGGATCACCCGGTGGTCGTAGGTCGAGGTCAGCGTCATCACCTTGCTGACCGCGAGCCGGCTGAGGGTCTCCTCGGACGCGCCCTGGAACTCCGGGGGATACTCCATCGCGCCAACGCCGATGATCGCGCCCTGGCCCTTCATCAGCCGCGGCACCGAGTGGTTCGTGCCGATCGTCCCGGGGTTGGTCAGGCTGATCGTCGTGCCTTGGAAGTCCTCCACCGTCAGCTTGTTGTCGCGGGCGCGGCGCACGATGTCCTCGTACGCCGTCCAGAACGTGGCGAAGTCCATCGACTCCGCGGCCTTGATCGACGGAACCACCAGCTGCCGGGTGCCGTCCGGCCTCTGCAGGTCGATCGCCAGCCCCAGGTTCACGTGCTGCGGCTTGACCAAAGTGGGCTTGCCGTCCACGACGTCGAAGGCGACGTTCATCTCGGGCATGGCCTTGAGCGCCTGCACCAGCGCGTAGCCGATGACGTGGGTGAACGACACCTTGCCGCCACGCGCCCGCGCCAGGTGGTTGTTGATCACGATGCGGTTGTCCCACAGCAGCTTGACCGGCACGGCTCGCACGCTGGTCGCGGTCGGCACCGCCAGGCTGGCGTCCATGTTCGCCGCGGTGCGCGCAGCGGCTCCGCGCAGCACCACGTGGTCGGGCTCCGCGGCGGCCCGGGTGCGTCCGGCGGTGGTCGGCTGGTCCTTGGGCACCGGCTTCTCCGCGGCTGGCTTCACGCCCGAGGCCGCCGGGGCCTCAGCGGCGCGGTCGGCGGTCGGC
>JALYMZ010000079.1 GCA_030773435.1 Actinomycetota bacterium
GCTCGGCGCCGCCGACGACGGCACTCGGCTGGCGCTGCTCACCGGCTCCGTCGGTGCGGCCACGAGGCGGCAGGCGCTCCTGGACGCGGCCTCGGGCGCCGCCGGCATCGTGGTGGGCACGCACGCGTTACTGGAGGAGCAGGTGCGGTTCGCCGACCTCGGCCTGGTCGTCATCGACGAGCAGCACCGCTTCGGGGTCGAGCAGCGGGCGGCGCTGACCACCAAGTCGCGGTCCACGCCGCCGCACGTGCTCGTGATGACGGCGACGCCGATCCCCCGCACCATCGCGATGACGGTGTTCGGCGACCTCGACGTGTCGGTCATGCGTGAGGTGCCGCCGGGACGCGCGCCGGTGCAGACCGCGGTCGTCCCGGTGCTCGAGCGGCCGGACTGGCTGGAACGGGCCTGGCAACGCATCCGCGAGGAGGTCGCCGCCGGTCACCAGGCCTACGTGGTCTGCGCCAGGATCGGCGGCGAGCCTGAGAGCGACGACGGCGACCTGGGGTCGCCCCTGGAGACCGAGGCCGACGAGCGGCCCACGATGGCGGTGACCGACACGGCCGCTGACCTGGCCGAGGGTCCGCTGCGCGGGCTCCGGGTCACCCAGCTGCACGGCCGGCTGCCACCGGAGGAGAAGGATGCCGCCATGCGGGCGTTCGCCGGCGGCCAGGTCGACGTCCTCGTCTGCACGACCGTGGTGGAGGTCGGCGTCGACGTCCCCAACGCCGCGGTGATGACCGTGCTCGACGCCGAGCGCTTCGGTGTCTCCCAGCTGCACCAGCTGCGCGGACGTGTCGGCCGGGGCAGCGTGCCGGGACTATGCCTGCTCACCACCACCGCGCCGGCCGGCAGCCCGGCCCGCACCAGGCTGGAGGCGGTCGCCGCCACGAACGACGGCTTCGCGTTGTCACGCATCGATCTGGAGGCGCGCCGGGAGGGCGACGTGCTGGGCGCCGCGCAGTCCGGCCGACGCTCCAGCCTGCGGCTGCTGTCCGTGCTGCAGCACGAGGGGGTGATCGCCGCCGCCCGCGACGCCGCGGACGAGGTCGTGCGCGCCGACCCGACGTTACGCAGCCATCCGGCGTTGGCGTCGGCGGTGGCGGCCCTGGCGCAGTCGCAGCGTGCCGGCTACCTCGAGAAGTCGTGAGGGTCCGGGTGCGCTCATGACCCGCATCGTCGCCGGATCAGTCGGTGGCCGCCGCATCGCCACCCCGGCGGGGTCTGTGACGCGCCCCACCTCCGATCGGGTGCGCGAGGCGGTGTTCTCCGCCCTCGAGGTCGCGCTCGGCTCATGGGCGGGCACGGCATTTCTCGACCTGTACGCCGGGTCCGGGGCGATGGGCCTGGAGGCGCTGTCCCGGGGTGCCGCACGAGCGACACTGGTGGAGCAGCACCGGCGGACCGCTCAGGTCGCTCGTGACAACGCCCAGCTCCTCGGTCTGCGGGGAGCCGAGGTCGTGCGCGCTCCGGTGCAGCGGTTCCTGCGCTCCCGGCGCGGTGGCGCGCAGCGTTATTCCGCGGTCTTCGTCGATCCGCCGTACTCGTTGCGGCAGGAGCCGCTGGCCGAGGTGCTGACCGACCTGGTCGGGCACGACTGGCTCGCGGGCGAGGCCGTGGTCGTGGTCGAACGCTCGTCGCGCAGCCCGGCACCACGCTGGCCGGAGCCGCTGGTACCCATGCGCGCGCGGCGCTACGGCGAGACGACGGTTTGGTACGGTCGCGCCACCTGACGACAACGCTGCCCGCTGAGGAGCCGCGCCGTGCGCCGTGCCGTCTGCCCCGGGTCGTTCGACCCTGTCACCAACGGCCACCTCGACATCATCACCCGTGCGTCCGTGTTGTTCGACGAGGTCACCGTCGCGGTCCTCGTCAACAAGAGCAAGGCGAGCCTGTTCAGCGTCGAGGAGCGCATGGAGATGCTGCGTCGGGTCGCCGACGACTTCCCGAACGTCAAGGTCGACGCCTTCCACGGGCTGCTCGTCGACTTCTGCCGGGCGCACGACATCATCGCCATCGTCAAGGGCCTGCGGGCGGTGAGCGACTTCGACTACGAGCTGCAGATGGCACAGATGAACAGCAGCCTCGCCCGGGTGGAGACGGTGTTCGTGCCCACCAGCCCCGAGTACTCCTTCCTCGCCTCCAGCCTGGTCAAGGAGGTGGCGGCGTACGGCGGGGACGTGTCGCGGCTGGTACCCGAGCACGTGCTGCCGCAGCTGAGCCGGCGGCTCGATGAGCGTCGTGGCTCGGCCTGACGCGGGTTTGGGCGGCGCCGTACCGAACGGATACCCTGGCTGACGGCCTGGCGCGCGCGGGCCGTGCTGTGTTCTGCCGATCGACGTCTGATGGTGACGACCCTGAGCACTCTCGACCCCCGAGCGCCGCTCGTGCTCGACACCCGCGAGCTCGGCCGCCGCCCTGGGTCGCAGCGCCGGCTGTTCCGGTCTGTGCCTGCGCCGGCCGGGCTCGGTATCGGCGTGGTCGGCGTCCCCGTCGGCAGCCCGGTGCAGCTGGAGCTACGGCTCGAGGCGGTCATGGAGGGGGTACTGGTGACCGGCGCCGCCAGGGCTCGGGTCGTCGGCGAGTGCGCCCGCTGCCTGACCGCCGTCGAGGAGGAGCTCGAGGTCGACCTGCAGGAGCTGTACGCCTACGACGACCCCGACGCCGCGCGCGTCGAGGACGACGAGACCAGTCGGCTGCACGGCGACTACCTCGACCTCGGACCGCTCGTGCGCGACGAGCTGGTGCTCGCGCTGCCCTTCGGGCCGCTCTGCCAGCAGGCCTGCCCCGGGCTGTGTCCGGACTGCGGCGCCCGGCTCGCCGACGACCCCGAGCACAGCCATGGTGAGCAGGTCGACCCGCGTTGGGCCGGCTTGGCCGCCTTGACCGACCGAGTGAGCACCGGGCGCGACCGTGCGCCCGGCACAGAAGAGGAGTAGACCGTGGCCGTTCCGAAGCGGAAGATGTCGCGAAGCAATACGCGCCACCGCCGTGCGCAGTGGAAGGCCACGGCGCCCTCCCTGGTGACCTGCCCGAACCCCGCGTGCGGCGCCAAGCACCTGCCGCATCGGGCGTGCCCCGAGTGTGGTCAGTACGGCGCGCGCAGTGAGCGTCGCCAAGTCCTCTGACCGGGTCCGTCGGTGAGCGGCGGAGCCGACTCGGCAGCACCGTCCGTCCACGAGCTGCGTTCCCAGCTCGGCCACGCCGATCTCGACGCAGCCCTGCTGGAGCGCGCGCTCACCCACCGGTCGTTCGCCTACGAGAACGGGGGGCTGCCCACCAACGAGCGCCTGGAGTTCCTCGGCGACGCCGTCCTCGGCCTGGTCGTCACCGAGACGCTGTACCGGATGCACCCCGACCTCTCCGAGGGTCGGCTGGCCAAGCTGCGGGCAGCGGTGGTCAACGCCCGCGCGCTCGCCGACGTCGGCCGTGCGCTGGGGCTCGGCCCGCACATCCGGCTGGGCCGCGGTGAGGAGGCCACCGGCGGGCGGGACAAGGCCTCGATCCTGTCCGACACCGTCGAGGCCGTGATCGGCGCGGTGTTCGTCGACGCCGGCTTCGCGACCGCGGCCGAGGTGGTGCACCGCCTGTTCGACCCCGTCGTCGCCGCGGCCTCCGCGATGGGCGCCGGGCTGGACTGGAAGACGTCGCTGCAAGAACTCGCCGCCCTGCAGTCCCTCGGCGTGCCGGAGTACCTCGTCGACGAGGAGGGCCCGGACCACCAGAAGGTCTTCACCGCACGCGTGCGGTTCGGCGACACCGTCTACGGGCACGGCACCGGGCGCAGCAAGAAGGAAGCCGAGCAGCAGGCCGCCGAGTCGGCGTACCACGCCGTCACCTGCGCCGCCCACCCCGACTGAGCCGCGGTACCGGATGCCGGAGCTTCCCGAGGTGGAGGTCGTCCGCCGCGGCCTCGACGCGCTCGTCGTCGGCCGGCAGGTGCTCGCGGTGGAGGTCCGCGAGCCGCGCTCCGTACGGCGGCACCTCCTCGGCTCGGACGACTTCGCCGCGCGGCTGACCGGCCGCCGGTTCACCGGCACACGTCGTCGTGGCAAGTACTTGTGGCTACCGCTGGACGACGACGACGCACTGCTCGCCCATCTCGGCATGAGTGGCCAGCTGCGCGTGCAGCCGGTGACGGCGCTGCCGGAACGGCACCTCCGCGTCGTCATGGAGCTGTCCGGGGGGCGGCAGCTGCGGTTCTGTGACCAGCGCACGTTCGGCGGCCTGTCGGTCTCCACCGGCGGAGCGGCCCTGCCGGCCGAGATCGCGCACATCGCCCGCGACCCCTTGGACCCCGCGTTTGACGACGGCGCCTTCGCCGCCCGGCTGCGGCGTCGGCGTACCGGCGTCAAGCGCGCGCTGCTCGACCAGTCCCTGATCTCCGGAATCGGCAACATCTACGCCGACGAGGTGCTCTGGCGGGCGCGGCTGCACTACGCCAGGGCGACCGAGACCTTGCGTCGGGGCGACGTCGAACGGCTGCTGACCGGCGCTCGTGCGGTCATGACCGCCGCGTTGGAGCAGGGCGGCACGTCCTTCGACGCGCTCTACGTCGACGTCAACGGGCAGAGCGGCTACTTCGACCGAGCGCTTCGGGTGTACGGCCGCGAGGACCAGCCGTGCGCCCGCTGCGGTTCCCCGGTGCGCCGCGACCCGTTCATGAACCGCTCGTCGTACACCTGTCCGCGCTGCCAGCCCCGCCCTCGCCACGCCCGCTGGTGACGTCGGGGTCCGTTCAGCGACGTCGAGTGGCTTCCGCGGCGACCGCCGGCGGCACTCGCCCATCGGCGTTGATCGGCGTCCACCGCTCGCTGCGCACCCACTGAGACCCACAGCCGCGGCAGGCGAACACCGGAAGTCCGTCGCGCCGCTCGGAGGTGGAACCCCATTCGCACTGCGCGCGGCACGCGGCCACGGTGAGGGCGGGCATGGTTGCCCATTGTGGGGCACGTCCGCAGGGTTGACCCACGCGGGTCCGGAGTGCGACGCTGGGAGGCACAGCACCCCCCTCGGCCGCCGGTCCGTGCGGCCGGGGATGCGCTCCTCGACACGATCACAGCGCGGAGGACATCCATGGCGAAGGCACTCCTCGGCTATGTCGGTGGGACCGACCCCCGGCACCTCGAGGAAACGCGGAACCTGCGGCTACGTGTGCGAGACCTCGAGGCGCAGATCCTGCGCCTGCAGTCGGAGAACGACGCGTTGACCGCGGCCTTGCGCGACGCCCAGCTGGTGGCGCTGACGGCCGGCGAGAAGGCGCGCGAGCCCGCCTTCAGCTGACACGCCCCGGGCGTCGCCATGGCCCCAGTGCAGAACGGGACACCCGAGCGGTGTCCCGTTCTTCATGCCGGGCGATAGCGGACATTTCGGTCTAACTCCTCGCCGTACCGTCACCTGAGCGGCCCTCACTCCTTGAACGGGGCCAGGCCACTCCCTGCCCCCGCACCTGGAGCATTGCATGAGCCGGCTCACCCACGGCCGCACTCGTTGCTCACTACTCGCCCTGTCCGCGGCGCTGGGCGCCGCCGTGGTCGGCGCGCTCACCGCGGTCCGGCCACCGCCGCTGAGGACCAGTCTTCCGAGCCGTTGAGCGCCCAGTACGCCGGCGGCGCCAACGTCCCGCTCAGTCAGAGCGAGAACGTCCAGCACGTCGGGGCGTTTCCCGGGACGCTCGGCATCTCGGGATGTTTCGTCAAGACGGCGCCGTTCTTCTACGTCTCCGGGCTCGACTCGCTGACCATCTACAACGCCCGCGACCCGCTGCCCCCGCGTCAGGTCGGCAAGCTCGACAACCTCGTCTTCGAGAACGAGGCGATGAACTGCGGGGAGCGCACCGTCGACGGCAAGACCAAGCGGTTCGTGCTGATCGGCGTCGACACGCACCAGGCGTCCAGCGGGGACACCGACCACGTCAACGTGCTGGCCGACGAGCTCGGCGTCGTCGACGTCACCAAGCCGGCTGAGCCCCGGATCCTGAGCCGCACGGAGGCGACGACGAGCACGCACACGATCGCCTGCGTGACCCCGCGCAACTGCCGCTTCGCCTACTCGGCCGGCTCCAGCCGCAACGAGACG
>JALYMZ010000080.1 GCA_030773435.1 Actinomycetota bacterium
ACAAGCCCGAGCCGGAGGAGCCGCGCTGAGCGCGCCGGGAGGGGTCACACCCCGGCGTAGGAGTGCAGTCCGGAGGCGAACAGGTTGACGCCGACGAAGTTGAACAGGAACGCCGCGAACCCCACGAGCGCGATGACGGCAGCGTTGCGTCCCTGCCATCCCGCCGTGGCCCGTGCGTGCAGGTACGCCGCGTAGACGACCCAGGTGATGAACGCCCAGGTCTCCTTGGGGTCCCAGCCCCAGTAGCGTCCCCAGGCGTACTCGGCCCAGATGGCGCCGGCGAGCACCGCGAACGTCCACAGCGGTAGTGAGAACGCGTGCAGCTGGTAGGCGATGCGGTCGATGTCGGCCGACGCGGGCAGCAGCGACAGGTATCCGCGTCCGTGTCGCGGAGCCGGCGGATGGCGCTCGGCGCGCGCCTTGAGCAGGTACAGCACCGAGGCGAGCGCGCCGACCGCGAACGCGCCGCCGGCCACGCATGCGGCGGCCACGTGGATCACCAACCAGTACGAGTGCAGGGCCGGGACGAGCGGTCCGGGGGCGACGTACAGGCCCGGCACGACCATCGCCAGCCCGAGCACCACGAGCACGAACCCGGCGACGGGCAGCCCGAGCCAGCGCACCGGGTACCGGCGCAGCAGCACCAGGTAGGCACCGGTAACGGCCAGCGCCCCGGTGGTGGTGAACTCGAACATGTTGCCCCACGGCACCCGTTCCGCCGCCACCCCACGCGAGAGCACTCCCAGGAGGTGGACGGTGAACGCGAGCACGGTCAGCGAGACGCCGATGCGGCCCAACGCCTGGTGCCGCGTGCCGTGTGCGTGCGCACCGGTCGGTGCCGCCGCACGCAGGCCAGCGCCCATGCCGTCCGGTTCGCGCGCCGGCGCCACGGCGGCGAGCGGCCGCGCGGTCGCCCACTCGCCGGCGTGCGCCACCAGCGCGAGCGCGTAGACCGCCGTGGCGGACGCAAATGCGAGGTTGGACAGCGCACCCCAGTCGGTCGGACTCACACCGGCTCCTTCTCGTGCGCGTGCGCACGGATCTGCGTCACCCACGACGCCAGGTCCGCCTCGAGGTCGCCGCCGGCGACCCGGTCGAGCCCGGCGACCTCGACCACGGTAAGCCCCGCGCGGTCGTCGACGCGGACCCAGGCCCGCCGGGGTCGCACGTACAGGGAGGCGACCAGTGCCGCGATGGCCACCAGCACACCGACCAGGGCAACGACCTTGCCCGGTGAGCTGCTGACCTGCAGCTGCACCGCCCGGTCGAGGCCGTCGAACGTGATCGCTCCCGCCCCGCCGGGCAGCCGCACGGTCTCCCCGCGCCGCAGCTCGGTGCGGAACGGCTCCCCTGAGTCGGTGCGGAACTGACGCAGCCGGTCCTTGTCCAGAACGAACACCGACTGCGGGCGCCCGTCGTCCATGCCGAGGTCACCGCGGTACGCCGTGAGGACCAGGGACGGGTCCAGAGCGTCCGGGAACACCGAGCGCGGGCCGTGCTCGTCGATCACCGCCGTGGGCAGGAAGTAGCCCTCGAAGCCCAGCTGCACCGGTGCCGCGTCCGGAACCTTGACCACCCCGAACGAGGTGTACGTCGCGTCCTCGGGAAGGAACGGCACCGGGCCGGAGAACGCGACGTCGCCGCGCCCGTCCCGAACGGTCACCCGCGGCGCGTAGCCGTGCCCGACGAGGAAGACCGACGTGCCGCGGATCTGCAGCGGATGGTTGACCCGCAGCGTGTGACGCCGCCGTGGAGCACCCGGCTCGGTGGTATAGGTGAGGTCGGCGGCGAACGCACGCGGCGCACCGCGCTGCTCCCCGCGCAGCTCGAACCTGACCGCGAAGTCGTCGACGGTGAAGGAGAACGGAGCCAGCTCGTCCGGGTCGAACCGGGCCCCCGGCCAGAACTCGTCGTACTGCGTCAGCGTGTTGGAGAACCCCTGCCGCTCCACCACCAGGACGTTGCCGCTGAAGCCGTACAGCGACCCGACCGCGACACCGGCGAGCACCACGATCAGCGAGAGGTGGAAGGCGAGGTTGCCGGCCTCGCGCAGCCGGCCCCGCTCTGCGGCGACCACTGCGCGGCCCTCCTCGTCCGTGTAGCGGCGCACGCGGAACCGTCGTTGCCGCAGCACCTCGGCCGCCCGGGCCGCCACGTCGGCTCTGGACGCCGTCGTCGTCCACCGTGTGTGCGTGCCCAGACGCGACAGGTGCCGCGGCGCCCGGGGCGGCTCGGCCCGCCACGCGCGCCAGTGCAGCAGGGAGCGGGGTACGACACAGCCGACCAGCGACACCATGAGGAGCACGTAGACCGCGCTGAACCACACCGAGCCGTAGACGTCGAACAGCCCCAGCCGGTCGTACCACTGCGCCAGCTGTGGGCTCGTCTCCCGCAGCGTCAGCACCTCGGCGGGCGCGACGTCGGCCTGCGGGATCACTGATCCCGGCACCGCCGCGAGCGCCAGCAGGAACAGCAGGATCAGCGCGGTGCGCATCGAGGTGAGCTGTCGCCAGGCCCACCGGGCCAGCGCACGCGGCGACAGCTCGACTGCGGCCTCGTTCCGCGACGCACCGGGGCCGGCGGGCGCATCCATCACAGCGCCGGCTGGAAGTCGCTGATCCAGCCACGCAGGCCGGCCACCACGAGGTTCCAGATCCCGGAGGCCAGCAGGAGGCCGACCGCGACCAACAGGACGCCGCCGAACCGCGTCACCCAGGCCTGGTGCCGGCGCAGCCAGCCGAGCGCACCGAGCATCCGGCGGAACGCCACTGCGGCCACGAGGAACGGCACACCGAGCCCCCAGCTGTAGGTCAAGGCCAGCAGCGCGCCCCGGCCGGCGGACGCCTCGTTGACGCTAAGGGTCAGGACGGCGCCGAGCGTCGGCCCGATGCACGGCGTCCAGCCGAGCCCGAACGCCACACCCAGCAGCGGGGCGGTGGCCACACCGACGGCCGGCAGCCGATGCACCCGCACGTCGCGCTGCAGCCGCGGCACCCAGCCGAGGTAGGCGACCCCCAACAGCACGGTCAGCACACCGACGACCTGGGTGAGCGGTGCCTGGTACGCGGTGAACCAGTTCCCGAGCGCCCCGAACGCGGTGCCGAGCGTGACGAACACCAACGAGAAACCGAGCACGAACAGTGCCGTCCCGAGCAGGAGCCGGCCGCGTCCGCGGACGCCGCGCGCGGACTCCAGGTCGGCCCCGGACAGCCCGGTGACGTAGGAGACGTAGCCGGGCAGCAGCGGCACGACACAGGGCGAGAAGAACGACAGGACCCCGGCCACCAGCGCCACCGGCACCGCCAGTAGCAGCGACCCGCTGAGCACCGTGGCCTGCAGCCACTCGCTCACGACGATCTCCCGCCCGGCGGCGACCCTGCCAGGTCCGCGGCGTCGGACCCGGCGCGGTCGACGTCGCGGACCAGGGCGACCAGCGTCGACTCGTCGACCTCCCCGAGCACCAGCGCGGCAACCCGGCCAGCCCGGTCGATCACGACGGTGCTCGGGATGGCCGCTGGTCGGGGTTCGATGCCCAGGAGCGTGGACCCGTCGGGGTCGTACAGGCTCGGGTACGGCACGCCGTAGCGGCGCACGAACGCCAGGGCCCGAGCCCGCTGCCCGTCGTCACGCACATTCACGCCGAGGAACTGCACGCCATCGCCGGCCAGCCGGCCCGCCGCGGCCACCAGCTCCGGCGCCTCGCTGCGGCATGGTCCGCACCACGACCCCCACACGTTGAGCACCACGACGGACCCGGCGAAGTCCGACAGCGCGACGCGTTCGCCGTCGAGGGTCTGACCGGACACCTCGGGGGCGGCCGCCCGCTGCGCCGGCTCCAGCAGGGTCACCACCCCGGCGCCTGCCACGAAGCCCTCGGCGCCGCCGAGGGTCCGGCCGCATCCGGCCGGGCCAGCGGCCAGCAGGCCGGCGAGCAGCCCGGCGACGGCGCGTCGCGTGCGGGCAGGGCGAGGAAGCACGGACCCTCAGGCTCCCGCGGAGAAGGCTGCGTTCTTGTCGTGGACCGGCAACAGGTCGGCCGCCGGCTCCGAGTACGACACCGACACGACGTCGTCTCCGACGTAGCGGAACGAGGTCATGCTGCACAGCGTGCACTGCCGGCGGCGTGGGTCGTGCAGGAGGCTGCGGCCCTCGGTCACCGACCGTACGACCCATATCGGCAGCTGGTGGGAGACCACGAGGGCCTCGTTCCCGCGAGCAGCGTCACGGGCGTCGGCCATGGCGGCGAGCATCCGGGCCGCGATCTGCCGGTACGGCTCACCCCAGGAGGGGCGCATCGGGTTGCGCAGGTGCCACCAGACCGCCGGCCGACGCAGGGCCCCGTCACCGACCCCGAACGTCTTGCCCTCGAAGTAGTTGCCCGCCTCGATCACCCGGCGGTCGCTGACGACCTCGAGGCCCAGCACACCAGCCACCGGCTCGGCGGTCTCCTGCGCTCGCTCCAGCGGGGACGACACCAGATGGGTGATGTCACGGAAGGCAAGGGTGTCCGCCACCCGACGGGCCATGGCGCGCCCGAGGTCGGACAGGTGAAACCCGGGCAGCCGGCCGTAGAGGAGCCCGGCGGGATTGTGGACCTCGCCGTGCCGCAGCAGGTGCACGACGGTGATGCGGCCGGCGCTCATGCGAGGCCTCCGTGGTCCATACGGGCAGCAGCGGCGGCGCGCGCCGCGTGCGGCAACGCCGTGGCCACGCGCTCCAGCGCCGCGTCGTCATGGGCGGCGCTGACGAACCACGCCTCGAACCCGCTCGGGGGGAGGTGGACGCCGCGCTCCAGCATCGCGGAGAAGAAGGCCCGGAACCGGTGCGGCAGCTGCCGCCGCGCTGCGGCGAAGTCGCGGATGCCGCCCACGTCACCGTCCTCGACGAAGAAGACGCTGAACAGGTTCCCGGCTGAGGACACCACGTGCGGCACACCGGCCTCCGCGAGCGCCGCGGCGGTGACCTGCTGCAGCCGAGCCGCCGTGTCGTCCAGCCGCGCGTAGATCTCGGCGCTCGCCAGCCGCAGCACGGTCAGCCCCGCGGTGGCGGCGACCGGGTTCCCCGACAGCGTGCCAGCCTGGTAGACCGGACCCTCCGGCGCCAGGTGCGCCATGACGTCGGCCCGGCCGCCGAACGCGGCAGCCGGGAACCCTCCGCCCATTACCTTGCCGAACGTCATGAGGTCCGGCCGCCAGCCGGCCCCGTCGAGGCCGTAGTGCCCGCACCGGCTGACCCGGAAGCCGGTCATCACCTCGTCGGAGACGAGGAGGGCGCCGAACGCGGCACAGGTCTCGGCGAGGAAGCGGTTGAAGCCGTCGACCGGCGGCACCACGCCCATGTTGCCCGGCGCGGCCTCGGTGATCACCGCGGCGATCCGGTCGCCGTGCTCGGCGAAGGCATCCCGCACTGCACCCAGGTCGTTGTAGGGCAGCACGAGGGTGGTCGCCGTCGCCGCCGCCGGCACCCCGGGGGAGCCGGGCAGCCCGAGCGTCGCGACGCCGGATCCGGCGTGCGCCAGCAGCGCGTCGACGTGGCCGTGGTAGCAGCCGGCGAACTTCACCACGAGGTCACGGCCGGTGAACCCGCGGGCGAGCCGGAGCGCGGACATGGTCGCCTCGGTTCCTGACGACACCAGCCGGACCTGGTCGACCGGCATCCGGGCGACGATCTCCTCGGCCAGCTCGACCTCCACCGGGGTGGGCGTGCCGAACGACGTGCCGGCACCGGTCGCCTGCCGGACCGCGGCGACGACGTCGGGGTGGGCATGCCCGAGCAGCAGCGGCCCCCAGGAGCAGACGAGGTCGACGTAGTCGCGCCCGTCGGCGTCCACCAGGTACGGCCCGTGGCCGGACACCATGAACCGGGGGCGGCCGCCGACGGCAGCGAACGCGCGCACGGGGGAGCTGACCCCACCCGGGATGACCTTCCGGGCACGCGCGAACCAGGCTGTCGACGCCGCGGTAGACGGCCCGGTCGACACCGGCCCGGTCCTCGTCGGTGCGTCGGAAGCGATCACGACGCCCATTGTCGCCGACGCCGGCGCTGCGGCCCCAACCCGGCCGGTCGTACGTCGTCACCGTGCGCGGCGAAGGAGGAGTCAGCGCAGCAGACGTGCGGCCTCGGCCGCCCAGTAGGTGAGCACCACCGAGGCGCCGGCCCGCCGGATCGCCGTGAGCGTCTCCAGGATCGCGCTCTCCCGGTCGATCCATCCCTGCGCGGCCGCGGCCTCGACCATGGCGTACTCGCCGGAGACGTTGTACGCCGCGACCGGCACGTCGACCGAGGCCCGCACGGCGGCCACCAGATCGAGGTAGCCCAGCGCCGGCTTCACCATCACCAGGTCGGCGCCCTCCTCGACGTCGAGGCGCGCCTCTCGTACCGCCTCGACCGCGTTGGCCGGGTCCTGCTGGTAGGTGCGCCGGTCGCCTCGCAACGAGGAGTCGACCGCGTCGCGGAACGGGCCGTAGAACGCAGAGGCGTACTTCGCCGAGTAGGCGAGGATGCCCACGCCGGTGTGTCCGGCGCCGTCCAGCGCCTGGCGTACCGCGGCGACCTGGCCGTCCATCATCCCGCTCGGTCCGAGGACGTGTGCGCCGGACTCCGCCTGGGCGACTGCCATCTCGGCGTACACCTCGAGCGTCGGGTCGTTGTCGACCTCGCCGGACGGCGCCAGCAGCCCGCAGTGGCCGTGGTCGGTGAACTCGTCCAGGCACAGGTCCGCCATCACGACCACCCGGCCCCCGACCTCGGACACGACGTCGCGCAGCGCGACGTTGAGCACACCGTCAGGGTCCACCGCGCCGGAGCCGCGCGGGTCCTTCCTCGCCGGGACCCCGAACAGCATCACCCCGCCCACACCCGCGTCGGCCGCGTCCACCGCGGCCTTGCGCAGCGAGCTCCGCGAGTGCTGCACGACGCCGGGCATGCTGGCGACCGGCACCGGTTCCGCGGCGTCCTCGCGCACGAACAGCGGCAGCACCAGCTGCTGCGGCGCGGGGGCGGTCTCCGCGACCAGCCGGCGCAACTGCGGTGTGCGCCGCAGCCGGCGGGGACGCATCGCGGGATAGCCCATGGCGAGGAGCCAGCCTCAGGTGGCGCGGCGCCGCGCCGACGGACGACACTCCGAGGGTCGGGTCACCGGCTCCCCCGCCTCCAGCAGCGCGCGCCGCCGGGCAGCGCCGAAGTCGGCCAACGCGTCGGTCAGGTCCTCCGCCGACGGCGCCGGCGCCAGCACGTCGACCCGCAGCCCATGCTCCTCCGCGGTCTTCGCCGTGGCCGGTCCGATGACGGCGATGACCGTCGAGGGATGCGGCTTGCCGGCGATGCCGACGAGGTTGCGCACCGTCGACGACGAGGTGAAGACCACCGCGTCGAACTGCCCGCTCTTGATCGCGTCGCGGGTCGGCGCTGGCGGGGGGGCGGCGCGCACCGTGCGGTAGGCGGTCACGTCGTCGACCTCCCAACCCAGCGCGACCAGCCCGGCCACCAGGGTCTCGGTCGCGATGTCGGCACGTGGCAGGAACACCCGGTTGATCGGGTCGAGGACGTCGTCGTACGGCGGCCAGTCCGCCAGCAGCCCCTGCGCGGACTGCTCGCCGGACGGGACCAGATCCGGGCGGATCCCCCACCCGGCGACGGCCTCGGCCGTCTTGCCTCCCACCGCCGCGATCTTGAGCCCGCTGAACGCCCGGGCGTCCAGACCGTACTGGTCGAACTTCTCCCGCACCGCCTTGACGGCGTTGACGGACGTGAACGCGACCCACTCGTAACGGCCCTCCACGAGCCCACGGATCGCCTTGTCCATCTGCTGCGGGTTGCGCGGTGGTTCGACCGAGATGGTGGGAACCTCCTCCGGCACCGCACCGTGCTCGGCCAGCCGCAGCGACAGCGTCGTGGCCTGCTCCTTGGTGCGCGGCACCAGCACCCGCCAGCCGAACAGCGGCTTGGTCTCGAACCACGACAGCGTCTCCCGCATGCCGACCACGTCACCGACGACCGTGACCGCCGGCGCCGCCATCTTGGCGGCCCGGACGTCGGCGGCGATCCGGTCCAAGGTGGACACCACGGTCCGCTGGCCGGTCGTCGTGCCCACCTGCGTGATCGCGACCGGAGTGGTGGGCGCGCGGCCCACCCGCACCAGCGCGTCGGCGACCTCCTTGATCGACCCGATGGCCGAGAGCAGGACGAGCGTCTGGTCGGTCGCGTAGCGGGCCCAGTCGATCCTGGCCGCGTCGCAGTTGATCACCGCCACCTCGCGCTGCGTCCGCGTCGTCAGCGGTACGCCGGCGTAGGCGGCGACCCCCGTCACCGACGACACGCCCGGGACCACCTCGAACCCGATCCCCGCCTTCGCGCACGCCGCGGCCTCCTCCGGACCGGTGGCGTACAGCCACGGGTCGCCGCCGATCAGCCGCACCACCTTGGCGGCGTGCTTCGCGGTGCGCACCACCAGCTTGGCGCGGGAGGCGTGGGTCAGCCGCTGGCCGTCCTCGCCGCACCCGGCGTCGACGACCTCGCCCGTGAAGTCGGGGCGCACCCGCTGCAGCAGCTCCCGGTGCTCCGCCGACTCGACGACCACCACGTCGGCGGAGCGGATGAGGTCCACGGCCCGCACGGTGAGCAGCCCGGGGTCACCGGGCCCCGTGCCGACGAAGGACACAAAACCGGCGGCCCTGGGATGCCGGGCTTCGGCCGGAGGACCGGCGGGCGGGGTCGCGGACGTGGACGTGGTCATGATGGTCCCAGCGTTCTTCTTCCTCGGGTGCCGGCGGGCTGCGGTCACGGTGCACGCTCCGCGATCAGCCAGTTGGCGCCCTCCTCGAGCATCTCCTCGGCCAGCCGACGACCCAGCGCACGGGCCTCGTCGACCGCGCCGGTGGCGGACATCCTTATGATCTGCGCTCCGTCGGTGGCCGCAACGACGGCGCGCATCCAGACTTCCTCTCCCTCGTCACCCAGCGCAACCTCGGCGAGCGCGCCGACGGGTGCGGTGCACCCCGCCTCCAGGGTGGCCAGCAGGCTGCGTTCGGCGGTGACCGCGGCCCGGGTGGCGGCGTCGTCCAGTGTCCCCCGGACGAGGTCCACGAGAGCGGTGTCATCAGCGCGCACCTCCACGGCGAGGGCCCCCTGACCAGGCGCGGGGAGCACCTGCAGCGGGTCCAGCACCTCGGTTGCCTCGTCGGCGCGGCCGAGCCGGCTGAGGCCGGCGCGCGCCACCACCACGGCGTCGACCTCGCCCCGCCCCACGAGGGCGACACGAGTGTCGACGTTGCCGCGCACCGGCACGATCTGCAACCCCAGCCCCAGCGCGCGCAGCTGTGCGG
>JALYMZ010000081.1 GCA_030773435.1 Actinomycetota bacterium
GCACCATCTCCACAGGGGCTCGCGGGAAGGAAGGGGCTCACGCCGACGCGTCCTGCTACCCGCCGTGCACGAGGTGTCTACGCTCCGCGACCAGGCCGAGGGTGTCAACCGGACATAAGCCAGGCGCGGTGGGGGCCGGGTGACCTGACCAGGACGGCGGCAGTCGAGTCCTTCGAGGGCCTGCCGATCCCCGACGGCGCTGCCCTCGGCCCTCCGCCCGTCTCACCGACGTGACCGCGCGCGGGACGGCCGTGCGCTCAGAGGGTGATGCGCTCAGCGCCGCCGCCCTGCCACTCCACGAGCATGGCGGTGGCGTCGTTCTGCAGCTGTCCGGCCTGGTGGGCGAGGATCGCGTGCATCAGCCGGCGCATCGTCTCCGGCGCGGGCTGCCCGACAGCGTCCTGGCGGACGACCAGCTCGGCGAGCCGTCTCGTGCCGAAGAACTCCCCGTCGCCGGCACGGGCCTCGGTGACCCCGTCGGTGTAGACCAGCAGCCGATCCCCCGGCTCCAGGGACTCCGCCTGCTACTCGCTGGCGTACGAGGCCGCCGTGACCCACTCAGGCGACCGGCGCCACCCCCACGCGGCGCGGGGTGCGGGGCGGCGGAGCCCGCCCGGGAGCAGCGGGCTCGCCGCCTCATCTCTGCACGTGAGCTGCGGGAGTGTCCGGCACCGCGGGTTCGAACAGCATTTGGTGTACCTGGGTAGCGCTGATAGCCCCGGTGAAGAGGAACCCCTGCCCCAGGGGACAACCCAGAGCCGCGAGCTGGGCGTGTTGATCGGGTGTCTCGATGCCTTCGGCCACAACCTGCAGCCCCAGCGTCATGGCCAGGTCGACGATGGCGTAAGTGATGGCGTCGTCTTGCGCGTCGTGACCTAACCCGCCCGTGAACTCACGCGCGATCTTGAGCATGTCGACGGGAAACCGGCGGAGATAGGCCAGCGACGAGTAGCCAGTGCCGAAGTCGTCGATGGCCAGCCGCACCCCGAGCTCCTTCAGCCGACGTAGCGTGACGGCCGCGGCGTGCCGGTCCTGCATGAGCATCGACTCGGTGATCTCGAGCACGAGGTGACCCGGGTCGAGTGCCGCCTCCGCGAGCGCGGCCGCCACGTCAGCGACGAGGTCAGGGTCAGCCAGCTGGGCGGCGGAAAGGTTGACCGTGACGACCAGCTGCGAGTCCTCGGATGTTCCCTCCAGCCACTTGCGCGCCTCCCGGCACGCCTCACGGAGCACGAGCCGCCCGAGGTCGAGGATGAGCGCGGACTGCTCCGCGGCCGGGACGAAGCGGTCTGGCAGCAGCAGTCCCTCCGTCGGGTGCTCCCACCGCACGAGGGCCTCGGCGCCGACCGGTCGAGACGTGGCGAGATCCATGATCGGCTGGTAGTAGACAACGACCTGACCCTCGTCGAGAGCGTCCGCCAGTTCTACTTCGGTGCCGACAGACGACGCGCCCAGACTGCCCATGCCACCAACAGCGAAGCGCCCACCTCCTGACCGTTTCGCCGTGTACATCGCGGCGTCGGCGCTGGAGATCAGCTGGTCCGTGGTGCAGACCTGCGGGCCGCCGCTGGCGATCCCGATGCTCGTTCCCACCCGAACCAGCTGGCCTTGGACCTCGACGGGCTCGGCGATGTGCTGGCGGATGCGATCGGCAACGGCGAGGACTGAGGCGGCGTCCACGTAGCCCTCCAGCAGAACAGCGAACTCGTCTCCGCCGAGCCGGGCCGCGGTGTCGCTCGGACGAAGACAGCCACGAAGCCGCGCAGAGACTGTCTGCAACAGGAGGTCACCGGCGTCATGGCCGAGGGCGTCGTTCACCGGCTTGAACCCGTCGAGGTCGAGGTACAGCATCGTCGGCCAGTCGCCGCTGCGTCGAGCCGCATCGAGCGATTGACCCGCTCGGTCCAGGAACAGGGCCCGGTTGGGCAGCCCAGTAAGCGGGTCGTGGAAGGCCTGGTGCTGCAGCTGCTCGCTCAGCTCCGTGATCTGCCGCAGCGACTGCGCCAGCCGGCCGTTCTCCAGTGCTGCCCCCACTTGTCGCGCGAGAGTGGCGAACAGGGCAGCGTCGGCGTGATCGAAGGTACTGACCTCACCGAGACGGTTCGCGACGAGCAGCACCCCGTGAGATCTTGTGTCGGAGGCCACGGCCACGGCCATCACGTCCTGGAAGTTCCGCTGCGTGGCGTAGTCGGCAAGCCCGGTACGGGAACGATGCCGAGGGGACCCGGTCTGAAGCACGGTCCCGGCGGCTAGTACCGACAGCAGAACCTCGTGCGCCTGCCGGTCAGCAACCTCCGCCATCACGACAGGCGCGGCACCCTCGACGGCCCGTGTGACAAGCGGCTCGGCTGCGGGACTGGACAGGATGAGCTCCGCCACGCCGGCATGGAACGTCTCCCGGCTTGAGGTGAGGAACTGGACGAGCGCCGACTCGAGGTCACCGGTGTGGAGCAGCACGGTCGCGTCGTGCACGAACTGCAAGTTCTGGTGATGTCTGCGGGCCCGGTGAAAGGCCCGGTAGGAGACGAGGATGAGCAGCGCGGGTACGGTCAGCAGCAGCAGAGCAGCCGGGTCGTGCCACAGACTGCGAACCCCCACGAGCGCCACCGCGGCGGTCCCGACGCTGAACGGCAGCGACATGGCGAGCATTTGCGAGAGCTGTCGAAACTGCACCCGCCCGCTCACCAGGCTGATCGCGCTGAAGATGGCCAGGTCCGCGGTCAGCGTTACCACGACCACGCCCCCGACCGCGGCGGCCCAGCCTTGCGGACCGGCGACGTCGGTGCCGCTCACGATTGATGCGAACACGATCGCCGCCAGCGACGTCCCGACGGCGTACTGAGCGACGTTGAACGCCAGCTTCATCGGGGCTTGGCGACGGTGCAAGAGCAAGGCAGCTCCAGCACCCACAGACTGCGCCAGAACGAGACTCACCGGATCGGTCAGGTACAACCCGAGAACGAGCACGAGATCCGACAACGAGAATGCGTGGGCCTCCCGATCGAGCTGGACGTGCACGACGACGACCTCGGTGAGCCCGAAGGCGAGGGCGAGGACGAGCCACGGCAGCTCCACCGGAGCGTCGACCGCGGGCAGGTGCCGCACGACGGTGCCGACCAGAACAACGGCGACCACCGCGAGGGCCCCGGTAAGCAGCCAGACCCGGGCTCGGGGCGGCAGCCTCCACGGCCGCCGCCCCGCCCGGTTCGGCGCCCTAGTCGTCATCACCCTGTCCTGTCCGCTGGGGTTGCGCCAGATTCAACCCGCGATGCCCGGTCTCGTCCAGCAGCCCCGGCGAGATCAGGAAATCAGCGTCAGCTTCCCCACGTGTGGCCGTTCCAGGTATGGCCGTTCCAGGTGTGACCGTTCCACGCGTGACCGTTCCACGCGTGACCGTTCCAGGTGTGACCGTTCCAGGTGTGACCGTTCCACGCGTGACCGTTCCACTCGTGACCGTTCCACGCGTGACCGTTCCAGGTG
>JALYMZ010000082.1 GCA_030773435.1 Actinomycetota bacterium
GCACCGCCCCGGTGGCGAGGTCCGGCCGCACACCGTCGAGGAACCGCGACGCCCGCCGGGTCGGACGGCTGCCCGGCGACCGGGCGAGCGACCACGACACGGCCAGCCGGTCCCGGGTCCGGGTGACGGCGACGTAGAGCAGCCGGCGCTCCTCGGCCAGCTGCGCGGGGGTCTGCGCGTACCCGATCGGAACCGTGCCCTCGTGCACACCGGCGACGAACACCGCCGACCACTCCAAGCCCTTGGCGGCGTGCATCGTCGCCAGCGTGACGCCGTCGACGTTCGGTGCCTCCTGCGCCGCGGCGCGCCGCTCCAGCTCGCCGACCAATGCGGCGAGGTCGGCGTCCGTGCCGGTCGCCGCCACCTCGGCGGCCAGGCCGCGTAGCGCGTCCAGGGACTCCCAGCGGGCGCGGGTGGCGCGACCACCGGAAGGAGGCTCGGCCGACCAGCCCAGCCCGGACAGAACCCCGGTAGCGTCGCTGACCAGTCCCTGCGGCGAATGTTCACCCGAGCGCGCCGCTGCGCGCAGCAACGTCACCGCCTGGCGCACCTCCGGGCGGTCGAAGAACCGCTCGACACCGCGGACGGTGTAGGGGATCGACCGGGCGGCCAGCGCCTCCTCGAACGCCTCCGACTGGGCGTTGACCCGGAACAGGACCGCGACGTCGCGCAGTGGCGTGCCGGCGTCGCGTACGGCGATGATCGCGGCCGCGACCGACTTGGCCTCGTCGACCTCGTCGGCGTACTCGTCGAACCGCACGGCCGCGCCGCCTGGGCGCTGGGCCCCCAGCAGCCCCGCACCGTCACCGCGCGCCGGCCTCGACAGCAGGCCGTTGGCGACGGCGACGACCTGGGGCGTGGACCGGTAGTTGCGGACCAGCCGCACGACCGCGGCATTGGGATGCTGCCGGCGGAAGCCGGTCAGGTGCTGCGGCGACGCCCCGGCGAAAGAGTAGATCGTCTGGTCGGGGTCACCGACCACGCACAGCTCGTCGCGGTCGCCGAGCCACAGGTCGAGCAGCGTGCGCTGCAGCGGGTTGACGTCCTGGAACTCGTCGACGACGAACCAGCGGTACTGCCCCTGCACCTCGGCGGCCACCCGCGCGTGGTCGGCGAGCAGCCCCGCCGCGCAGAGCAGCACGTCTTCCATGTCCATGCGGCCCCGGTCACGCTTGACGTCCTCGTACGCCGCGAAGACGCGGGCGGTGGTGTCGTGGTCGTACGACGCCACCGCGCGGCCGGCGCGCGGAGCGACCACCGGGTAGTCGTCGGGACGGACGTTACTGACCTTGGCCCACTCCACCTCGGCGGCGAGGTCCTTCAGGTCCGGGGTGTCGGCGCGTAGCCGGCACCGGTGGGACGCCTCGGCCAGCAGCGGCAGCTTCGACTCGGTCAGCGTGGGCAGCTCGCAACCGTGGACCCGTGGCCAGAAGTACCGCGCCTGCCGCAGCGCCGCCGAGTGGAACGTGCGGGCCTGCACGTCGGGGACGCCGAGCCGGCGCAGCCGCTCCCGCATCTCCCCCGCGGCCCGGGTGGTGAACGTGACCGCGAGCACCCGGCCGGGGACGAATGCACCCGTGTGCGCGCCGTAGGCGATGCGGTGCGTGATGGCACGGGTCTTGCCGGTGCCCGCGCCGGCGAGCACGCACAGCGACCCGGACAGCGTGGTGGCGACCTCGCGCTGCTCGGGGTCCAGCGGCTCGAGCAGCTGCTCGGGGTCACGGATCTGCACGCGCCCCACCCTTTCGTCGATCCCCGTCGTCCGCCCTGCGGCGGACCCGGAACATTCCGGACCTGACCGGTGTTTGCGACCGCAGCAACTCTAGACGGCAGGAGGGACGGCGATGGCGGCGCAGTTCACGATGTACTCGACACCGTGGTGCGGTTACTGTCACCGGCTCAAGGGGCAGCTGCAGCGCGAGGGGATCGAGTTCACCGAGGTCGACATCCAGCAGCAGCCCGACGCGGCCCGGATCGTGGAGCGCGCCAACAACGGCAACCAGACCGTGCCGACCCTGGTTTTCGCCGACGGCACCGCCCTGACCAACCCGTCGCTGGCTCAGGTGAAGGCCCAGCTCGCCCGCCCCTGACGGGTCGGGTGTCCCGGAGTCACCAGGTGCCCGGCAGCGTACCGCCGTACCAGCTCTCGATGAGGTGCCGCGCGATCGAGATGCGACCCGGCAGCAGCACGTGGCCGGTCTCGGTCGCGGCCAGCAGCTCGGCCCGGCTGAACCAGCGCGCTTCGCTGATCTCGTCGCCGTCGACGGTGACCTCGGTCGACGTGGCGGTGGCCACGAACCCGACCATCAGGCTCGCCGGCAGGGGCCACGGCTGGCTGCCGAAGTAGCGCACGTCGGTGACGCCGATCCCGACCTCCTCCATCAGTTCGCGCGCCACCGCGTGCTCCAGCGACTCCCCCGGCTCGACGAACCCGGCCAGTGTCGAGAAGCCGCGCGGGCGCGGGGAGCGGGTGTTGTGGCCGAGCAGGCACCGGTCGTCGGCGTCCAGCGCCAGCATGATCACGGCCGCGTCGGTGCGGGGGAACTGCGGCCGTCCGCAGCGCTCGCATCGGCGCTCGTGCCCGCCGGGCCGGTTGTCGGTGGCGCCACCGCTGTGCGGGCAGAACCGGTGGCTGCGGTGCCAGTTCGCGACCCCGACGGCGTGCACGAGCAGCCCCGATTCGCGCGCGTCGAGCTGCACGGCCAGCTCGCGCAGGCCGCCCGTCGCGACTCCGGCCGGCGCCGCCGGCAGCAGCACGCCGAAGTACGTCGTACCGGCCTCGACTCCGAGCAGGAAGCGGTCGCTCTCGCTGCCCTCGCCGTCCCCTGCTCTCGCGGCCTCCGCCGGCGAGACGAACCGCAGCGCCGTCCGGTCGTCCTGCACCGACACCGCGCCGTCGTGCACCAGCAGGACGCGGGTGCGCGGGTCGGCCCAGGCCGCGTCCAGCCACGCCTCGTCGACCCGCTGCCGCGCGACCCGGTCGTGCACGTGGCGCGACAGCGCCAGCTCGTCGAGCAGGTCCACGCCGCCGACTCTACGGTCGGACCCGACGGCGCTCTGGCAGGATCGCGGCCCATGAGCACGCACCTGGCCGCCACCGCCGGCGACATCGCGCCACGCGTCCTCATGCCCGGCGACCCGCTGCGCGCGCAGTGGATCGCCGAGACGTTCCTCGACGGCGCCACGTGCTACTCCCGGGTGCGCAACATGCTGGGGTTCACCGGCACCTGGCAGGGGGAGCGGGTGTCGGTGCAGGGCTCTGGCATGGGACAGCCGTCCCTGGCGATCTACGCCAGCGAGCTGTTCGCGGAGTACGACGTGCAGCAGGTGGTCCGGGTGGGGTCCTGCGGCGCGCTGACCGACGAGCTCGTCCTGCGCGACATCGTGCTGGCCAACAGCGCGTCCACCGACTCGGCGATGAACCGCATCCGGTTCGAAGGGCTGGACTACGCCGCGGCCGCGGACTTCGACCTGCTGCGCGCGGCGCACGACGCGGCCGCGGCGCGAGGGTTGGACGTGACGGTGGGACAGCTGTTCTCCGCCGACGCGTTCTACTCCGACCGTCCAGACCTGCTGCAGCGGCTGGCCGAGTACGGCGTGGTGGCGGTCGAGATGGAGGCCAACGCCCTGTACACCCTGGCCGCCAGGCACCGGCGGCGCGCGCTCGCGGTATGCACCGTGTCCGACCACGTGCTCACCGGCGCCCAGACCAGCGCGCAGGAGCGGGAGCAGACGTTCGGCGACATGGTCGAGCTGGCGCTGGCGGCGATGACGGCCGTGCCGCTGTGACGGTGTCGCGCGGCCGGCGGGCGTGACCTCGGCGTGTGGCCGGTCGTTGGACTGGGTATCCGAGCCGCGTCGGCCGCTCCCACCGGTGCGACCACCCGCCAGCCGGCTCACGAGGTCGGCCCCTCTGGAGGTTCCTTCATGGCTCCCTCGCCCTCACGCCGGCTGGTACGCGCCGCCGGCGCGTCCCTCGCCAGCGTCGCGCTGAGCGCGACCGCGCTGGCCGTCGCCCAGCCGTCCGCGGCTCAGTCGACGGCGACCTCGGGGTCGACCGCGCAGACCTCGACGGTCGACGACCAGACCGTGCGCCTCGTGGACGGCCGCTACCTCGTCGCGCTCGCCGGCACCCAGGCCAGCGACGGCAGCTTCGACCTCGCTGGCACGCAGGCCGCGGTCACCACGCTGATCTCCTCCGCCGGCGGCACCGTGGTCGCCGACATGACGAAACAGATCGGCGTGGTCGTCGCCGAGTCCGCCAACCCCTCCTTCGCCGATGTGCTGAGCGCGTCGCCGCTGGTGTCGTCGGTGGGCAACGACTTCGGCGTCAAGATGTACGCCGCCGACGCGCCGGAGCCCAGCGCGGACCCGCTGGAGCCGATGCAGTGGGACATGCAGCAGATCCGCACTGAGCAGGCCCACGCCACCCAGGCCGGCATCCCCGCGGTCGACGTCGGCGTGCTCGACAGCGGCATCGACGGACGGCACGTCGACTTCACCAAGGGCGGCGTGTCCAACGTCGACTGCGTGCGCGGCCGCGACTCACTCGCGGTGCTGCCACCCGGGGTCGCGGTCGGTACGCCGGACCCGTGCACCGACAATCAGTTCCACGGCACCCACGTCGCCGGCACGATCGGCGCGCGGGCCAACGGCCTGGGGATCGTCGGTGTCGCCCCCAACGTGACGCTCGTCCCGGTCAAGGTATGCGACACCACCGGCTACTGCTACGCCAGCCCGGTGGTCGACGGCGTGACCTACTCCGGTGACCAGCAGTTCGACGTCATCAACATGAGCTTCTTCGTCGACGACAACGAGTTCCAGCAGTCGACGGAGTTCAAGTGCTCCTCCGACCCGGTGCAGCGCACGTTCCGGCAGGCGGTGGAGCGGGCGATGTCCTACGCGCGCAGCCGCGGCGTGACGCCGGTGGCCGCACTCGGCAACTCCGACCAGGATCTCGCGCACCCCGTGGACGAGGACGGGCAGCCGATCAGCAACGAGTGCGAGGTCGTACCGGCGGAGACGCAGGGCGTGGTCGGCACGATGGCGCTGGGTCGCCGCAGCGAGAAGGCGCGCTACTCCAACTACGGCAGCGGGATGACGGACGTTGCCGCACCCGGCGGGAACGGGCGCACCGGTGACTGCAGCACCACCGTGCTGTCGACGTTCCCCGGTGGCGGCTACATCTGCATCCAGGGCACCTCGATGGCGTCCCCGCACGCCGCCGGCGTCGCCGCGCTGATCGTCAGCCAGTTCGGCCGCCTCGGGACCGACGGTGACGTGAAGATGCGTCCCCAGCAGGTCGAGGACTACCTGCAGTCCAGCACGGTGGACATCGGGCTGCCCGGGTACGACGAGTGCTTCGGCAACGGCCGGGTCGACGCGCTGCGCGCCGTCCAGCACGACACCTCGCCGGCCTACGACGCCACCGCGCCGAACTGTCCGGAGTACGACGAGTAGGTCGACCTACCGCTGCGGCTCGGGGCCGAGGAGGTCGTCCTCCTCGGCCTCGGGTCCGGCTGGGCTCCCGCCCGCATTCGGATCGACCTCCGCGCAGACCGGGCACACCGCGCTCGCGTGGTCAGTGGGCCAGCTGGCACCGCACCGCGGGCACTGCACGCGCATCCGTCGACCCTATGAGGCGGGGGCGTGGTGTGTCCCGGTCGGGACGGCGTCCCGGTCGGGACGGCCGGTCCAGGGGCGCCGGTCAACGGGCGCTGAGCACGTTGCTCGGTGAGTGACCAGAGAACCCGTTGGGAACCGCCAGGATCGGGTCGCTCGCCGAGCAACGCCGGTCGCTCACCGAGTAGCGCCCGCGCCGCGGCCGGCGGGCACGGTGCCGGCCGCCCGCACCGGCCCGTGCGGGGCTGGTGCAGCCCACAGTCATCGGAGCTGGAGCCGCATCCCGCGCTCCGCGCGTATCCCGTCGGGCATGGGCTGGTCGAGCTCCGGTGCGGCGACGAACCCGTGCCGGCGGTAGAGACTCGCTGCGGCGGAGTTCCCGTCAGCCACGGACAGCCGCACCGACTCCGCACCGATGTCCCGCGCCCAGTCGACCACGGCGGCGAGCAACGCGTCACCGACGCCGCGGCCGCGGGCGAGCGGGCTGACCCACAGCGAGATCACCTCGACCTCGTCGCGCTCCGGCGCGGTCGGGACCCCGCTCACCATCCCGGCCGGCTCCCCGGCGAGGGTTGCGACGAGGTTCAGCGACCCGGGCAGTGCCAGCCGGTCGCGCCAGCGCTGCTCGCGGTCACCGGCCCCCTGCCAGTCGGCCAGCCGGCTGCCGAAGGCGTACGGCGCATCGCCGAGCGCAGCCAACCGGAGCCGACGCCACAGGACCCAGTCATCGGTAGCGAGCACGTGAAGCGCGATCACGCCGGCGGCACCCGACGGCGCCGGGGTGACCTCGGCCCGGTGTGACTGCGGCTCGGTGTCCCCTTGGCCAGTGCCACTCGGCTCAGTGCCACTCGGCTCAGTGCCACTCGGCTCATTGCGACCCGACTCAGTGTCGGGGCCTGCCCTGGCCGCGGTTGGTGACCTTGGCGAACATATCCCGGGCCTTGCGCTGGTTCTCCGGCTTGCTCGCCTCGCGTTTGATCATCTGTGCCGCCTTGGCCGCGATGCCGGCCTTGAACGCGCCCTTGAGAAACCCCATGGCTGGACCTCCCTCACGATCCTGTGTGCTCACACCATGCCCGCAGGAGGCACACCCCATCCACCCGGGAAGCACGAACCGCTCAGGACGCGGCCGAGGACGGGGGCCGCGCCACCATCCGGTCCCGGGGCAGCCGCACGGTGAACCGGCTGCCCTCACCCGGCGCGGACTCCAGCTGGATCCGCCCACCGTGGGCGTCGACGAGCCGGCGCGCGATCGACAGCCCCAGTCCGGTGCCCTCGTTGTGCGCCTCGTCCCCGACCTGGATGAAGTCGTCGAACACGCGCGCCTGGTCGGACGCGGCGATGCCGATGCCGGTGTCGACGACCCGGATCCGGACCTCGTCGTCGGCCACCTCGGTCCTGACCGCGATCCGACCCCCTTCCGGTGTGAACTTGATCGCGTTGGACAACAGGCTCTCCAGCACCTGCCGCAGCCGGTCGCGGTCCGCCGACACGAACGCCGAGGCGACGTCGCTGTGCACGGTCAGCCGCTTGCGCTCGGCCAGGGGTCGCAGGTCGTCGACGCAGGCGGCCACGAGCGCGGCGACATCGACGTCCTCCGTTCGCAGCGGCAGGTGGGCGGCGTCCATCGCGCTCAGGTCCAGCACGTGCTCCACCAGTCCCAGCAGGTGCTGACCGGCTTTGTGGATGCGTTCGGCACTGGTGGAGGCCAGCGACGGCGCGTCCGGTGCGGCGGTACGGCGCATCAGCGCGCTGTAGCCGATGATCGCGGTGAGCGGGGTCCGGAACTCGTGGCTCACGCGGGTGATCAGGTCGCTCTTGGCCTTGCTCGCGACCCGGAGCGCGTCCACGGTCACCGCGAGCTCGCTGGCCAGCCGGCGCTGCTCGGCCGCCGCTGCGGCACGTCCGGCCAGCAGTGCGGCCTGCAGCCCGAGGTCACGGATCACGTCCAGGTCGTCGTTGCTGAACAGGCTGCGGTAGCGGGACAACAGCACCGCGACGTGTTGGGTCGTCCCGCCGTCGGGCGCCGGTAGCGGGACCACCGTGGCGTAGCGGGCGGTGGGCGGGGTCGCCAGTGCGTGGTTGACCCGACGACGTGTGTCGATGCGGCGCTGTCGGGTCAGCCGGTCGAAGGCGGCGAAGTCAACCGGCTCGGTGATCAGCCGGCTCTCGGGGTCGAGGCCGACCGTGGCCAGGGCCGAGGTGCCGCCGGACGCCGTGCGCGCGAGTACGACAACGGCGTCGGTCTCGGCGGTCTCGTGCACCGCGCTGGCGTAGCGCCGCCAGATCTCTGCCGGCGTCGAGTCGGCAGGTGCGGACAGCAGGTCACGGCCGTGCTGGTGGGCCGCGGCCATCGCCCACATCCGGCGGATCCGACGTGGCGGCATGAACGCGGCGAGGTAACCCAACGCCGACAGCAACGCCATCAGCCGGGCCGTCATGGACTCGCCGGACCCGGCGGCCAGCAGGGCGGCCGCGAACAGTCCCGTGCTGGAGGCCGCGATGTACAGCCGCCACCGGGACGCTCCTGTGTGCCTGCCGCCCTGGACGACGAAATAGGCAGCCGCAACGCATTCGGTCACGGCGAACGACCCCACGGCCAGCCACGTCACCCACGCCGATGCCTCGCCCTGCGCCAGCGCCACCGGCGCCGCGCTGACGACGTAGAGCACCACCGCGACCGGGAGCAACCATGAGGGCAACGCCTGCAACCGCGATACCAGCCGCAGCGTCAGCACCGGCTTCGCCAACAGGACGGCGATGGAGGTGACGACGAGGGCCGACGGCGGGTCGTCCACCATGGACCGGAGCGAGGACAGCGCGAACAACCCCGAGACGCCACCGAACAGCAGCGCCACCTCGCCGGCCAGCGGGTCCCGACGACGGACGTACGACGTCAGCGCATGGCCGAAGAGCAGCACGAACAGGAGGCCGATGGCCAGAACCAGCACCGCGACGCTCCGGTGGCCGGTGCGGCCGGTGCCGCACGAGGGGGAACTGATGGCTCCACGAGGGTATGGCTGCACGTGTCCCCGAGGTGGGGGAATGGGGCAACTCGCAGGTCATGGTCACGCGGGCCCGCGGCGTTCCCCACCGGGCCGAGCCGACCCGTCGCCGCATGTCAGCAGCGCCTCGAGCTCACCGCGGGTCGCCAGGACGTCGGGCCTGACGACGGCACCGGAGCGCACGTAGTAGAACGAGGCGCGGACCCGCTCCGGCGGGACACCACAGATCTCCGCCCACGCCAGGCGGTAGATGGCGAGCTGCAGGGGGTCGGCGGTCTCCTCGACATTGGTCTTCCAGTCGACCACCTCGTAACCGTCGGCGTCGGCGTAGACGGCGTCGATACGGCCCCGCACCACGCGACCGGCGAGCACCAGCGCGAACGGCGCCTCGACCTGGTGTGGCAGCCGGTCGGCGAAGGGGCCGCTGCGAAATGCCGTGCATAACGTCGCCAGCTCGCCGTCGCTGTCGATGCCGTCGTCGGCGGCGCCGGGGATGTCAGCCGGGTCGAGCAGCGGCTGCTGACCGACGTACGCCTCGACCCAGGCGTGGAAGCGCGTGCCGAACCGGGCGGCGGCCGACGGGCGCCGCGGCATCGGCCGGGCCAGGTCCCGGGCCAGCCCCTCGGGGTCGGTGCGCAGGCGCAGCAGTGCGGTGGCGGTCAGCGTCGACGGCAGCTGGACCGGGCGCTCGACGGCTCGGGCCGCGCGTGCCTCGGCGAGCAGCTGTTCGATCTCGGCGTCCCACTCCTGCACCCGCGCCTGCTCCTCGAGCATCAGCCCGGCCAGGTTGGCGTCGCTGTCGTAGTGCCCGGTGTGCCGGTGGCGGGTGCGGGCGGCGTGCACGAGGTCGGCGGCCGCGGCGCGCCGGGCGACCGTGTCGGGGTCGAGCCGGACCGGCCAGGCGAGCGCCGTATGCTGCTGCCGAGCCGGGTTGACGGCGTCGGCGGGCGGCTCCTCGGCCCACGCCAGGGGCACCGCACCGACGGCACGGACCTCGGCCAGCAGGTGATTCAGGTAGTCGGACGGCCCACGCGGCCGCTGCTGGGTGCGGCCCCACCAGTGGCCGCTGGCGATCAGGCGGCGGCGGGCGCGGGTGAGGGCGACGTACCCGAGGCGGCGTTCCTCGAGCTGCTCCTCGGCCCGGGCCGCGGCGACGAACTCGTCGAGCCCACGGGCGCTCCACTCGGGAACGACGGGCAGCGTCGCGGCATCGCCGCGCAGCGGCCACGGCAGGTCCTTGGCCGCGGTCGGCCACCGGGACCGGCCACGGCTGCTGGGGAACACGTCGGCGACCAGGGCGGGCAGGAAGACGACCTCCCACTCCAGCCCCTTGGCCTTGTGCACGGTCATGAGCTTCACCGAGTCGCTGTCGCTCGGCAAGGCGACCGCCAGACCGGCGCCGTACTCGTCCTCCGCGCGCAGGTAGGCCAGCAGCCCGGGCAGGGACGCCTCGTGATCGGCTCCGGCGTAGGTGCCGAGGACGTCGACGAACGCCGCCACGTTGTCCCGGGCCTGCGCGGCGGCGCTCGAGCACGACGACGCCAGCTCCACGCCCAGCCCGATCGTGTCGACGACCCGGCGCACGAGATCGACCAGCGGCTCGCCGACATGGCGGCGCAGCCGGCGGACCTCGCGGGAGAACTGCCCGAACCGGGCGCGTGCCGCCGGGGAGAACGGAGCGGCACCTGGGTCGTCCACGGCCTCGGCGAGGGACACCACCTCGGTGGGGTCGATGCCGCCGACGGCGTCGGCCAGCGCGTCGGCGAGATCCTCGGCGCCCGCGCCCGCGTCCGCGCC
>JALYMZ010000083.1 GCA_030773435.1 Actinomycetota bacterium
GCCATCGACCTGCAGGGCCGGGTGACCTTCGCCAACCCCGCCGCCCTGGCGATGACCGGGTACGACGAGGAGCGCGAGATCGTCGGCTACCCGATCGGCCACGTCTGTCGGGTCCGCCACGGCCTCCGCGACGCCGATCTGATCGCGATGATCGAGGCCCGCGAGGTGGCCCAGGACGTGGACGCGACCCTGGTTGGCCACGACGGCAAGCGCATCGAGGTCGCCTACAGCTTCACCCCGCTGCAGCAGGCCGACTCCCACCCCGGCGCGATCCTCGTGCTCCGCGACGTCACCGAGCGGCGGGCGCTGCAGGACGCGATCACGCACCGGGCGCTGCACGACGAGCTGACCGGCCTGCCCAACCGACGGTTGCTCTTCGACCGGCTCGACCACGCGATGGCGCGGCTGAACCGCGACGGCGGCCACCACGGCGTGCTCTTCATCGACCTCGACCGGTTCAAGCTGGTCAACGACTCCTACGGTCACCTCACCGGTGACCGGCTGCTCGTGGAGGTCGCGACGAGGATCCGTGAGTGCCTCAGCTCCGCCGACACGGTCGCGCGGTTCTCCGGTGACGAGTTCGTGATCCTGCTCGAGGACGTCGACTCCCCGGACGAAGCGGTCAACGTCGCCCAGCAGATCCTCAAGTCGCTCGAGCCGCCCTTCGGCCTGGAGAACAACTCGATCTACATCTCGGGGTCGGTCGGCGTGGCGATCGCACGGCCGGGCCAGACCCGCGACGACGTGCTGGCAGCCGCCGACACCGCGGCGTACTCGGCGAAGGCGGCCGGCCGCAACTGCGTGCAGGTCTCCGCGTTCACCGACATCGCCAAGGCCCGCACGCGGCTCGTCGTCGAGTCGCAGCTGCGGGCCGCACTCGACAGCCACGCGCTGACCCTGCACTACCAGCCGATAACCACGACCGACAGCAGCGCCGTCGTCGGCGTGGAGTCGCTGGTGCGATGGCCCACCGGCGACGGCGGCCTGGTCCACCCCGAGCACTTCATCCCGCTGGCGGAGGAGACCGGCCTCATCGGCGTCCTCGGCCGCTGGGTCCTCGAGGAGTCCTGCCGCACCGTACAGCGGTGGACCACCACCCACCCCGGGCGGCCACCGCTGTCGCTGTCGGTCAACGTGTCGCCGCGGCAGTTCATCTCCCCCGACTTCGCCCCCGAGGTCGCCGAGGTGCTCGCCCGCACCGGACTCCGCCCGACGCAGCTGTGCCTGGAGATCACCGAGTCGGTGCTCATGGTCGACTCCCGGCTCACGCTGGAGACCATCGAGGCCATCCGCAACCAGGGCGTCCGCGTGGCCATCGACGACTTCGGCGTCGGCTACTCGTCGCTGTCCTACCTCAAGCGCTTCCCGGTCGACGTCGTCAAGCTCGACCGGTCGTTCACCGCCGGCCTCGGCCACGACGTCGTCGACGCCGAGATCGTCGCCACCGTGCTCCGGCTCGCCGACGCGCTCGGCATCACGACCATCGCCGAGGGCGTCGAGACGCCGACCCAGCGGCGCCGGCTACACGAGCTCGGCTGCCCGCTGATGCAGGGGTTCCTGACCGCACGTCCGCTGCCCGCCGATGACTTCGCCGACTTCTGGGAGCAGTCGATCTCAACGGAGCCAGGCGGCGCCGCAGCGTCCTGAGAACTCAGAGGTAGAGGCCGGTCTGGCCGTCGTCGAGACGCTCCGCCGCGATCGCGTGCAGGTCGCGCTCCCGCAGCAGGATGTAGCCGCTGCCGCGCAGCTCCACCTCGGCTTTGTCATCGGGGTCGAACAGCACCCGATCCCCCGCCTGCACCGTACGCACGTTCGCCCCCACCGCCGTCACCCGCGCCCACGCCAGCCGCCGACCCATCTGGGCGGTCGCCGGGATCACGATCCCGGCGGACGAGCGCCGCTCACCGAGATCAGGGTCGAGGGTCACGAGCACGCGGTCGTGCAGCATCCGAATCGCGAGCTTGTCGTCGTGGCCCGCCGGGTCGGACGGCACGGGTCTCTCCCGTTCAGTGCCGGCGGCCGCTGAAACGCCGTACGACGGCGAAGAGCACGACCACGCCGAGCGCCGCGCCGGCCACCGTCGCGATCTTGTCCATCCGCGGGTTGCCCTGCGCGTCGACGAACTTGGTCTTGGTCTCGTCGACCTTGCGCCGCACGATCGTCTTCGGGTGGGCCCGGTAGAGCAGCTGGTCGAGCGTGCCGGCCAGGCGTTGGCGAGTCGCCTCGATCTCGTGCTCGAGGTCCTGCGGCGACGTCCCGCTGGGTCGCACATCGGCACGGTGCTTGGCCGTCGGCACAGGCTCGCTGCTCACGGCGTCCTCCTGGGGGTCGGCGGTCTGTCGCTAGAGACTACCCACGGGCGGCCGCGGGAGACACCGCGCCGACACGTCGGTACGCCGGTCAGTCCCGCGCGGCGGGTGCCGGGATCACGCTGCGCGGGTCGAACCCGTACGGCAGCTCCAGCCGGTGCGCGCGCATCAACGCCTCGTCGGCGAGCACCTCGACCGTCGTACCGTCGGCGACCACGACACCGTCGGACAGCACCACCGAACGCGGACAGATCTGCAGCGCATACGGCAGGTCGTGGGTGACCATGAGCACCGTCACGTCCAGGGCGAGCAGGATCTCCGCGAGCTCACGACGGCTGGCCGGGTCGAGGTTGCTCGACGGCTCGTCGAGCACGAGGATCTCCGGCCGCATCGCCAGCACGGTGGCGACCGCGACCCGGCGGCGCTGGCCGAACGACAGGTGGTGCGGCGGCCGGTCGGCGAAGTCGCTCATGCCGACTCGCTCCAGCGCCTCCTCCACCCGCGCCTGCAGCGCCGCACCGCGCAGGCCGAGGTTGGCCGGCCCGAACGCCACGTCGTCGCGCACCGTCGGCATGAACAGCTGGTCGTCGGGGTCCTGGAACACCACCCCGACCCGGCGGCGGATCTCCTGCAGGTGCGGGGGGGCGACCTCCAGCCCGCACACCGACACCCGGCCGCGACCGGGTGTGAGGATGCCGTTGAGGTGCAGCACCAGCGTGGTCTTGCCGGCCCCGTTCGGGCCGAGCAGCGCGACGCGCTCACCGCGGTGCACGTGCAGGTCGACCCCGTACAGCGCCTGGTGGCCGTCGGCGTAGGCGTAGGCCAGGCCCTGCACGTCGAGCACCGGCACGCTCACCGGCCCACCCCGATCCAGGCGACGGCAACCGTGACCGCGGCCAGCGCCGGCAACGTCGCGGCGAGGGCCCACTGTGCCGGTCGCGCAGCGGCGGCGTCAAAGACCGGCACGGCACCGCGGTAGCCGCGCGACAGCATCGCCAGGTGCACCCGCTCGCCCCGCTCGTAGGACCGGATGAACAGCGCGCCGCCCGCCTGCGCGACCGTCGCCCAGTCGCGCACCCCGCGCGGCTGGAAGCACCGCGCCTGCCGAGCGATACGCATCCGGCTCATCTCGGCACCCGCCACCTCCAGGTAGCGCACCATGAACGCCAGGATCTGCACCAGCTGTCCGGGCAGGCGCAGCCGCTGCAGCCCCGTGACCACGTCGCGCGGCTCGGTGGTCGCGGCCAGCAGCAGCGACGCGGCGACCCCCAGCGTGCCCTTGGCGAGCAGCGCCGCGCCCGCGTGCAGCCCGGGCGCGGAGACCGCGAGCCCCCACACCTCGGTCCGCGGACCTGCGGCGAGGAACGGGAGGAGCAGCGCGAACACCACGAACGGCAGCTCTACGACCATGCGGCGGACGATGAACAGTGGCGGCACGCCGGCGACGGCGACCGTGGCGACGAGTCCGGCAGCGTAGAGCGCGTACGGCCAGTACTCGCCGGGCGGCGTCGCCACGACGCAGCACACGAACAGCACCAGCGCCACCAGCTTGCAGTGCGCCGGCAGCCGATGCAGCGGCGAGTGACCGTGGTAGTGCAGCCGGTGCCCGTGCGGCGCGCCCACGGCGGCTAGGCCTCGGGCCCGCCACGACGGCGTACGACGAGGAACAGCCCGCCTGCCAGCAGCAGCGTCACCCCGACCCCGACCACGCCGGCCACTGCACCGGACAGTCCAGGGTCGTCGACGCCTCGGGTGCCGTAGCCGGCGAACGGGGAGTTCCGCAGCGCGTGCTCCTCCTCGGCGTGACTGATGCCCCGGTCGGTGGCGACCCGCTGCAGCCCGTCGGGGCTCGACGCGGCGACGAAGGTCGCCACGCCCGCGAGCAGCAGCGCGACCAGCGCGAACGCGACGAAGAACCGCCGGGTGCTCATACCGGCTCCTCGGCCGGTCGGTTGCGCAGCTGCAGCTGCCGGGCGGCGAGCACCGGGCGGGCACCGTGCACGAGGTCGGGGCGGACCGCCACGATGCTGGCCACGGTGATTCCGGTGATCGCCGCCTCGCCGACGCCGATCAGCGTGTGCCAGCCGAGCATGGTGGCGACGAGGGCGGTGAGGTCGATCGGCGCGGTGCCGCCGACGGCGTACAGGCCGGCGAACACCAGCGCGGCCGCCGGCACGGACACGAAGGCCCCGACGCCGGCGGCGACGGCGACCGCCGCCGGGGTGCCGGGCAGCAGCCGCCGGCTGATCCGAAAGGCCACCCAGCCCACCCCGACCGCGACCACGGCGAGCAGCGTGACGTTGGTCCCGAGCGCGGTGATGCCGCCGTCGGCGAATAGCAGTGCCTGCACGATCAGCACCACGCTGACGCACAGCACCGCCGTCCAGGGCCCGACGAGCACCGCGGCCATGGCACCACCGAGCAGGTGGCCGCTCGTACCCGCGCCGACCGGGAAGTTGAGCAGCTGCACGGCGAAGATGAACGCCGCCACCAGCCCGGCCATCGGGGCCGTGCGCTCGTCGAGCTCCTTGCGCGCGCCGCGCAGCGCCACCCCGACGGCCGTCGCGGCGACGCCCGCGGTGGCCGTCGACGTCGCCAGGTCGAGAAACCCGTCCGGGACGTGCATACTGCACAGCATAGGCATTTGCAAAGAATTTGCAACAACTTCGGCGCGGCGGCGGTCACCCCCCGCACCCAGCCGATCCACCGAGGAGGAGAGGCCGCGATGACCACGACCACCCGACTGCAGCCCGGCGACGAGGCACCGGCGTTCACGCTGCCCGACGACCGCGGGCGCACGGTGTCCCTCGCCGACTTCGCCGGGCGTAAGGTCGTCGTGTACTTCTACCCCGCCGCCATGACCCCGGGCTGCACCACGCAGGCATGCGACTTCAGCGACTCCCTCGACGCGCTGCAGGCCGCCGGCGTCGACGTGGTCGGGGTCAGCCCCGACGAGCCGGTTCAGCTGGCGAGGTTCCGCGAGCGCGACCGCCTCACCATCACGCTGCTGTCCGACGTCGACAGGTCGGTGCTGCAGGCCTACGGCGCGTACGGCGAGAAGACGTCGTACGGCAAGACCGTGACCGGCGTCATCCGCTCCACGTTCGTGGTCGACGAGCAGGGCCGGATCGAGCGCGCGATGTACAACGTCAAGGCCAGCGGCCACGTCGCCAAGCTGCGCCGCGACCTCGGCCTCTGAGGCGATCGGTGATGATGGTGTGGTCGCCAGAGTGGTGGAACGGCAGACACGCGGGTCTTAGGAACCCGTGCCCACGGGCGTGAGGGTTCGAGTCCCTCCTCTGGCACCACGGCGCCGACCGAGCCGCGGTCAGGACCGCGACCACGCAGCGATGACCGGGACCATCGCGCGCAGCGCCTGGCCGCGGTGGCTGAGCCGGTCCTTGACCTCGGCCGGCAGCTCCGCCGTCGTCTCGTGGTACCCCTGCGGGGCGAACACCACGTCGTAGCCGAAGCCGCCGCTCCCTCGCGGCGCGCGCACCACGCGCCCACGCATGACACCGTCGACAACGTCCTCGGCGCCGTCGGGCCGGCAGAACGCCACCGAGCAGCGGAACTCCGCGCCGCGCCGCTCGTCGGGCACGTCCCGCAGCTGCTCCAGCAGCAGCGCGTTGTTGCGCCGGTCGTCCTTGTCCTGCCCGGACCAGCGGGCGGACCGCACGCCGGGCCGACCGTCGAGGGCGTCGACGCAGATCCCGCTGTCGTCGGCCAGCGCCGGCAACCCGGTGTGCGCCACCGCCGCCCGGGCCTTGATGAGCGCGTTCCCGGCGAACGTCGCGGCGGTCTCGGCTGGTTCGGCGTACGCCGGGAGCTCGTCGAGGCCGGCCAGCTCGATCCCCGCCACCAGCGGCGCCAGCACCCGCCGCACCTCGGCCAGCTTGCCGAGGTTGCGAGTCGCGACCAGCAACCGGGTCACGAGCCCAGCGCCGCACGCTGGTCGCGGGTGAGCTGCGCACACCCGGCAGCGGCGACGGCGAGCAGGCGGTCGAGGTCGGCACGGTCGAACGGCTCCTGCTCGGCGGTCCCCTGCACCTCGACGAAGCGGCCGTCGCCGGTCATCACGACGTTCATGTCGGTGTTGGCGCGCACGTCCTCGGCGTAGCACAGGTCGAGCAGCGGCGTGCCGTCGACGATGCCCACCGACACGGCGGCGACCGAGCTGGTCAGCGGCTCACCGGTGAGCGCGCCGGTTTCCCGCAGATGCGCCACCGCGTCCGCGAGTGCGACGTACGCGCCGGTGATCGCCGCGGTGCGGGTGCCGCCGTCGGCCTGCAGGACGTCGCAGTCGAGCACGATCGTGTTCTCGCCCAGCGCCCGGTGGTCGACGACCGCGCGCAGCGAGCGTCCGACCAGCCGGGAGATCTCGTGGGTGCGGCCACCCACCCGGCCCTTGACCGACTCGCGGTCGGAGCGGGTGTGCGTCGAGCTGGGCAGCATGGCGTACTCCGCGGTGACCCACCCCAGCCCCGACTCCCGGCGCCAGCGAGGCACGCCGGGGCTGGCGCTGGCCGCGCACAGCACCCGGGTGCGGCCGAACTCCACCAGAACCGACCCGGCGGCGTGGTCCAGCCAGTGCCGGGTGAGCCGCACCGGCCGCAGCTGGTCGGGTCGGCGTCCGTCGACTCGGGTCATGGCGGGCCACCTTATCCACGGCCCCGGTGCGGTGGCTGGGCGGTCGTGGGAGGTCGCCGCTCAGACGTCGTACGACGCTTCGGGGCGCGCCAGCTCCAGGGGCCCGGCGAACGCCGGCTTGGCATCGGCCAGCACCTCGGCGGAGTCGAGTAGCGGCGGCACGTGGGTGAGCAGCAGCCGCCCGACACCGGCCGCGGTGGCGTGCTCGCCGGCCTGCCGGCCGGTCAGGTGCAGCCCGGAGGGGTTGTCGTTGCGCTCGAGGAAGGACGCCTCGCACAAGAACAGGTCGCAGCCGCGGGCCAGCTCCACCAGGCGCCGGCACTCGCCGGTGTCGCCGCTGTAGACCAGCGACCGGCCGCCGGCCTCGACACGCAGCGCGTAGGTCGGCACCGGGTGCGCCACCCGTGTCGTCGAGATCGTGAACGGGCCGATCCGGAACGGGTCGGCGGGGAAGGTCCGGAAGTCGAACTGCCGGCACATGCCCGGGACGTCGGGCAGGTCGTAGGCCCGCGCCATCCGGCGCGCGGTACCCGGCGGTCCCCACACCGGGATCGGCGGCAGCGGGCCGGCCGGGTGGTACTTGCGGACGACGTAGTAGCCGCACAGGTCCAGGCAGTGGTCGGCGTGCAGGTGGCTGAACAGCACCGCGTCGACGTCGCGCAGGTCGGTGAAGCGCTGCAGCGGGCCGAGGGCACCGCTGCCGAGGTCGAGGAGGATGCGGTGGCAGCGACCGGCCTGCTCCTCCTCGACCAGGTAACAGGAGGTCGGGGAGTCCGGGCCGGCGTACGACCCCGACATGCCGACGACGGTCAGCCTCATACCCGGATCCACGCGAACTGGTCCACCGCTTGCAGCTCGGGGCCGAGGAAGCGGCGACCGACCAGCTGGAACTCCTCCGGGCCGCCGGTGGTCAGGAACCGGTGAGCCGGCGCGGGGAGGGCCGGGTTGCGCTGCAGGCCACGGCGCACGAGCAGACGGTAGACGTCCTTGGCGGTCTCCTCGGCGCTGCTCACCAGGGTGACCGCGTCACCCATCACGTAGGAGATGACGCCGGTCAGCAGCGGGTAGTGCGTGCAGCCCAGGACCAGCGTGTCGATCCCGCGCTGCTGCAGCGGGGCGAGGTAGCCGCGCGCCACCGCGAGCGCCTCCGGGCCGCTGGTGACGCCGCGCTCGACCAGTTCCACGAACCGCGGGCAGGGCTGGGTGGTCAGCCGCACGTGCGGTGCCGCGGCGAACGCGTCGTCGTACGCCATCGACGTCGCCGTTGCCTCGGTGCAGATGACGCCGACCTCGCCGCTGCGGGTGGCCGCCACCGCCCGCCGGGTCGCCGGCAGGATGACCTCCACCACCGGCACCGGGTAGCGCTCGCGGGCGTCGCGCAGCACTGCCGCGCTGGCGGAGTTGCACGCGATGACCAGGGCCTTGACCCCCTGGTCGACGAGGTGGTCCAGACACTCCAGGGCGAACTCGCGTACGTCGCCGATGGGCTGCGGGCCGTACGGTTGCCGGGCCGTGTCCCCGAGATAGAGCACCGGCTCGTGCGGCAGCTGGTCGAGGACCGCCCGGGCGACGGTCAGCCCGCCGAAACCCGAGTCGAAGATGCCGATCGGCGCGTCTGCCACGGCA
>JALYMZ010000084.1 GCA_030773435.1 Actinomycetota bacterium
TGCCACGTTGCTGCGCGTCGCCGGGCTCGACGGCCCCCCGGTCGGTGGGGGGTGCTGTGCCCTCAGCCCCGAGGACCTGGTTCTTGACGAACTCGACTCCTGGCCGGGACTGCTGACGGTGGAGCTGGATCCGGACGCGGGAACGGTGTCGGTCCTGGTCAGCAACGAGGAGGACCTCGCTCACGCGCTCGAGGCGCTGGCCGACCGTGGATTCCCGGCCCGGGTGGCCGACGAAGGCTCCGTCCGTTAGGACGTCGTGGACGGCTGGCGCGGCCGCCCGCGTGCTCAGCTGGGCCCGGGCACCTTTCCGGCTGGTCGGCAGCGGCTCTGCGCCGCCCGGCGGTCTGGCCGCCGGGCGTACCCCGGCCACGAGGGATCAGAGGTCTCGCGCGGGAGCGCCCAGCACGGCTGGGTCCGGGACCGAACCGCGTCCGCCGGCGCGCAGCCGACCGCCCGACGGCGGCGGCGGCGCACCATCCTCAGGGATCCGACGGCCAGCGCGCCGAGCCCGCCCGCGATCAGGAGAGGACTACCGAGCAGTGTCCCCACCCCACTGAGTACGCCTGCGCCGAGAAGTAGCACGAGCCCGCAGCAGAGCACGTGCAGCGCGAGGAACCCGGCCAGAAGCTTGCCGCCGGGTCCCTGGCCCATCAGTTCCGCGCCTCGGCGGAGGAAGTGACGCCGGGCTTGCCGGGACTGTCGATGCGGATGCAGTCGGTGAGCGCGGCAGCGTTGTCAGCCGACAACGACCGGGCGAGCATGACCAGCTCGGCCACCCGTGGGTCGACCACCCGGTAGTAGGAGTAGCGCCCCTCGCGGCGGACTTGCACGAACCCGCAGTCACCCAGGCAGCCGAGGTGCGTGGACACCCGGGACTGCGCGAGTCCCACATGCTCGACGCACTCGGTCACGGTCTTCTCGTCGTGCAGGACGAATTCCAGCAGGCGCAGTCGCGTGGGATCACCGAGGGCACGGAAGAACTTGGCGATCACGGCTACACCAGCGGGTTGGGACGGCAGGAGTGCTGCAGTGCGTCGCGTCGTACTCATGTCACCTCTCGCCTGCGGGTCACCTGGATTCTACCATCCGGCCTTCCGGATCAGTCCGGCGCGGATCCGGAAAGGACACGGCCACGTCCTCCTCGGCTCCAGAGCTGGACGCGGCCTGGCCGGCGGGCGGCAACTGGTTCCGTCGGCATCCGCCGCGGTCAGGCGCGTGCCCGGACGCGCAGGCCGCGCAGGAGGCATCCGCATATCGCGATGTGAGGCGGGTATGCGGCCTCACGTCATGAGACAAGCCCGACATGACGTACGGGCCAGACGGAGGAGATCTGATGAAGGCCGTCGTCATCGCACCCGGGAAACGCGACAGCGACCGGCTCGTGGAGCTGCCGGATCCAGTTCCCGCCGAGGGTGAGCTGCTGGTCGAAGTGCTCTCGGTGGGGGTGGACGGAACCGACGACGAGTTGGTCGCCGGTGAGTACGGCGAGGCGCCAGCGGGGGAGGAGCAGCTGGTCATCGGCCACGAGTCCCTGGGCCGGGTCAGCGAACCGGCCGGGGGGCTGGCTCCCGGACAGCTGGTGGCGGCGATCGTGCGCAGACCCGATCCGGTGCCGTGCCTCAACTGCGCCCACGACGAATGGGACTACTGCCTCAACGGCCGCTACACCGAACGCGGCATCAAGGGGCGGCACGGCTTTCTGGCCGAGTACTACACCGAGCGCCCGGAGTACGTCGTCGCCGTCCCGGAGGAGGTGGCTTCCGTCGGCATGGTGGTCGAACCGACGACGATCGGAGAGAAGGCGCTCGAGCAGGTCGAGACGATTCAGCGGCGGCTCACCTGGCGGCCTCAGCGGGCGCTCGTGACCGGTGCGGGCCCGATCGGTCTGCTGGCCGCCGCGCTGCTCGCGCTCCGCGATCTGGAGGTCGTGGTCTACGACAAGGCGGAGTCCGGTCCGAAGCTGGACCTCGTCGCCGAGTTGGGCGCCCGCTACGTCCAGGCCGACAGCCTGCCACTGGGTCACGATCTGGCCGGTGAGGTGGGGCCGATCGACATCGCTATCGAGGCGACCGGGTTCAGCCAGTTGGGCTTCGGGCTGCTGGACACGATCGGGCCCAACGGGGTGGCCGTGCTCACCGGTGTCTCGGGTGGTGATCGGCGCAGTGAGCTCCCGGTGGATCACCTCAACCTCGAGGCGGTCCTGCACAACAAGGTCCTGGTCGGCACCGTCAACGCCGACCGCGCCAACTTCGAGGCCGCCGTTCGGGATCTCGCCGCCGTGCAGGAGCGCTGGCCGGGCTGGCTGGATCGGATGATCACTCGGCGTGTGCCGGTGGAGCGCTACGCCGAGGCGCTGAACCGAGGCCCGCAGGACGTGAAGGTCGTGGTCGATGTGGCGGGCTGAGAGCGCAGCGGTGACCGAGCCGGATGTGTTCCCCAGGCTGGAGACGCTGGCGGCAATCGGTGATGGCCGGTCGCTGGCGCTGCTGGGGCCAGACTGCCGAGTGGAGTGGTTCTGCCCGGAGCGGCTCGACGCCGCGCCGGCGGTATGGCCGCTGTTGGACCGAGGCCGGGGCGGGCACCTGCACATCGCGCCGGTGACCTGCCTATGCACTGCGGTCAGCTATGTGCCCGGCACCGCGGTGCTGCGTTACGAATGGCATGGGCGCCTCGGGCGTGGGCGGACGAGCGTTGCGATGCTCTGGCCGCCACAGGAGGGCGGGCAGGAGCTTCTCTGGCTGATCGAGTGCCTGGAAGGCCAGATCGACGTCGAGGTCCGGGCCAACCTGCAACCCGGCTGGGGTGAGCAGGACTGTCACCTGGCGCTGGACACCGAGACGGCGACGTGGACGGGTCAGGGCCTCTCCCTGCAGTTGGTCGGCCCGGTCTCCCTCGAGGAGTCCGATGGTGCCGCGGTCGGGGGCGCCACCTTGTCCGCGGGGGAGCAGTGGGGTTTTCGGTTGCGGATCGGCTCGGCCGCGCAACGCCCCTCCTACGCCACGAGCGCCGGGGAGGTGGCCGAGGACCTGCAAGCCACCGTTCAGGCCTGGCAGGACTGGGCAGGGGGACTGCGCTACGACGGCCCGTGGCGGGAGGCGGTGGTCCGCAGCGCGGTCACCCTCAAGATGCTGATCTTCGAGCCGACCGGAGCTGTCGTCGCCGCAGGGACAACCTGGCTTCCCGAGGAGATCGGGGGCACCCGCAACTGGGACTATCGCTACACCTGGTTGCGGGATGCCGGATTCACGCTCAACGCCCTCTACAGCCTCGGGTGCACGGAGGAGGCGCGGGCCTACGCGAGGTGGCTGTGCCGGACCACCGGTGTTCGTGGGCTGCCGCTTCGTGTGCTGTACGGCATCGACGGGGGCATCGACTTTCCCGAGCGGGAGCTGTGGGGCCTGACCGGCTACCGGGGGTCACAGCCCGTCCGCGCCGGCAATAACGCCGAGAACCAGCTCCAGCTCGACCGCTACGGAGAGCTGCTGGACTGCCTGCTGATCTGCGAGATCCTCGGCGAGGACGTGATGCGGCAGGAGTGGGCGCACTTCCGGCGCCTCGTCGACTTCGTCGCACACCACTGGTCCGAGCCGGACAGTGGAATCTGGGAAGTGCGGAACGACCCGCGCCATTTCGTGCACTCCAAGGCCATGGCCTGGATCGCGCTGGACCGCGGATGCCGCCTGGTCGAGACCTACGGTCTCGACGGTGACCTCGGCCGCTGGCGTAGCGAGGCCGACGCGTTGCGCGAGCAGATCCTTGACCGCGGCGTGGTCGACGGCCGGTTCCGCCGCGCCTATGACGACGACGCCCTCGATGCCAGCCTGCTCATGCTGCCCATCACCGGCTTCGTCGACGGCAGCGATCCCCTCGCCGTGGCGACTCTCGACGCGGTCCTCCGAGAGTTGAGCGTCGACCACGCCATCAACGAGGCCCTACTGCTGCGTTATCCCCCTGCGTCCGGCGACGGGCTGCCTGGGCGGGAAGGCGCCTTCGGCATCACCAGCTTTTGGCTCGTCGAGGCGCTAGCGCTCGCCGGTCGCCGAAGCGACGCACTGGCGGCCGGGGACGCACTCATTGCACTGCAGGGCAAAGTCGGGCTCTACGCCGAGGAGTTCGACCCATCTACCGGCGCACACCTGGGCAACACGCCTCAGGCGTTCACCCACATCGGCCTGATCAACGCCGCACTGCGACTGGCCAACCAGTCGCTGCGCGGCACGACGGTGGCCGACAGCAAGCGTGACTGACCGACGTGAGAACAGCATCCGCAGGGAGAACGCGACCACCCGCCACCGCATCAACACCCGCACCAGTCACACGGAAAGAAGAAGACATGAAGCTCAGTACCCTCGTCAGCGACCTCGCGCTCTCCACAGCTGCCGGCTATCTCGGTACCAAGGCGATGGAGCCGGTCAGCATGAAGCTCTACGAGCTCGAACCGGCCGAAGCGCGCGCACGCGAGGACGCGGTGCGGCCCGGCGCCCCGTACCGAATCGCCGCGGAAAAGCTCACCAAGGCATTCGGGTTCCGCCTCAGCGAGCAGCAGCTGGATCGGCTCAGCCTGGTGTTTCACTACGGGCTGGCCATCCAATGGGCACCGCTGTACCCCTTGCTGCGCCGGCGCACCAGCATCTCGCCCGTCACCGCAGGGCTGGCCACGGGCGCCGCCATGAGCATCGTCGCCGACGAGCTGATGACACCTGCCTTCGGGTTCAGCGCCCCCAACCTCGACTATTCCCTGGTCACCCATGTCCGCGGCTTCGCCGCACACCTGGTGTTTGGCCTCGCCGTCGCCGCGGTCATCGAGGCCGGCTGGGCGGCCACCAGTGACCGGCCGTAAAGGAAACGACAGCGTCACACACGCCTGCCCGGGTGGCGGGACTCCGCACCAAGGACTTCGTCGGTAGTCGCCTGGTTCACGCCGCGACGGACCGGGTGGCAGTCCTCATGGTCGGCGTCCTGGAGAAGCGTGATTACGGCCCCGCGGTGAGGAGGCGGGTCGGTCGTCGGCTTGGAACGTCAACCGCGTCTCGGAAGACGATCCGTGCGGACGTTGGAGACGCACTGAGCAACGCTAGGAGGCTCACGCGCGTCAATTTCTGGTGAGCCCAGGGGCTCACGGACGGCGGCAGCGTCGGTGACTGCCGCCGCCGTCGCCGCTCGCGCCGTTCTCCCCGTCCCGGCGCTGGCTGTAGATCTCGCCGACTACGCCGACACCACGGACAGAGTCTGTCCGGTCGGTCAGCGGGCGCCCGTTGCCTGGGGGACCCGGCCGGACTGGATGAGGGCATCCAAGACCGACCGCTGCACGCGGACGTACTTGCCGAGCCTGCTCCGTAGTTTCTCCACGCACCAGGGCGAAGTACGCAGCGTGCGGACGCCCGACGCCGTCTTTGTGCTCTTGCGGACGAGACCGCGACCTGTCACCCGGACAACGGTCGACCTATGCCCGTTCCGCCGCCGGAGCAGACGCCTAGCAACCCGGCTGGACACAGGGCACTGCGCCTCGACGTTCCGGCCGCAGTTCTCTGTCAGCTCACTCGGCGTGCTCCGGATAGATGAAGCGCCGCAGGACGACGTGCTTGGGGTCGGTCAGCGTCTCTTCGACGATGCGTCCGTCCTCGTCCAAGAGGAGTTCGGCTGTACGCGCCTCGGCTGGGAACGCGAGATGGAGCCGGACGGTGCCATCGCGGTCGGAGTGGACGGCGATCGGGGCGACTCCGGCTCCGTACGGTTCGGTACCGAGGAAGGTGGGCC
>JALYMZ010000085.1 GCA_030773435.1 Actinomycetota bacterium
GCATCAGCCCGACCGCGGCGGCCGCCAGGACCGTGTACGCCGGCCGGGCGGCCAGCGGCAGCGGCGGGGTCAGCAACAGGAACCGCACACCGTCGCGGGCCGCCGGCGTGCCGCGCAATTCGGGTCGGTAGGCCGCGAGCTGGGCGGCGAGCTCGGCTCGGGTGCGAGGCGGGTCCGAGACCCCGAGCCGTTCGGCGACCACGGCGGTGTCGGCGAGGTAGCCGTCGCAGCCGGCATGGTCCAGGGGCGCTGTGCCGTAGCGCTGGTGCGCGCGCAGGAAGCTGTCGACCTCGGCGACGTGCACCCACCGCAGCAGGTGCGGGTCCGACGCGGCGTAAGGCTGTCCGTCGGCGGTCGTCCCGCGGACCCGGTCGTGGATCGCGCGGACCCGGGCCACGGCCAGTGCCGCGTCGTCGGCGATGCCGAACGTGGTGACCGCGAGGAACCGGCTGGTGCGCGCGATCCGCCCCCACGGGTCGCCACGGTAGCCCGAGTGGGCCGCGACACCGGCCATGGCCAGCGGATGCAGGGACTGCAGCAGCAGCGCGCGAATACCGCCGATGAACATCGACGCGTCTCCGTGCACCTGCCGGATCGGCCGGTCGTCGGCGAACCACCGCGGCCCTGGGGTGTCATGGATCCGGGCCCGGTGCCGGTCTCCGTCCGGACCGGCCACCCGCGCGATCAGGGCGCGCGCCAGCCGCTCCTTGACCTCCGACGCCGCCGCGACACTCACGAGCCGATTATGCGTCGCAGCGGCAACGGCTCAGTCCGCGTGCCGGAGCGACCGCCGCGTGACCCCCAGCCAGGCATACTCGGTGCGTACCTCCGCGCGGCAGACGGCCCGCGCCAACCGGCTGTCGTACTCGCCACAGAGAGCCCGCGTCTCCGACCGCGTCGGGGTCCACCACTCCTGCCCGTCGGACCAGCGCACGTGGAAGCCGTGCCGCTGCGAGCCGGTGATCTCGGTGACGTAGCGAGGATGCTCCACGGCGACGTGGGCGGCCGCGACCGTAGCGCCGAGCATGCAGCTCAGTGCCGTGGCGAGTACCAGGAGGAGTTTTCGCATGGCGCCAGCGTCGCCGTCGAGCGCGGCTCACGGAACGCCTCGCCGCGCCGCTGGGGAAGCTCCGGCCCCGTCCACAGACCACGACGGAAAACCGGCCTCATCCGCACCGACGCAGCGCCAGGAGCGCGTAGACGCGGGCGCAGCGGACGACGTCGTCCAGCTGCACGTGCTCGTCGACGGCGTGCGCGTGCGTGGCGTCGCCGGGCCCGTAGTGCAGCGTGGGGACGCCGGCGGCGGTGTACTGGCGGAGGTCCGAGCCGTACGGCGCGCCGCGCACGGCGGGAGGGGTGCCGAGCACGTCTCGAACCGCCTCCCGGGTGTCGGGGAGCAGCGGATCACCGTCCCGGAGCCGGCCGCTGGCGAACGTGCCGCCGGGCCACGACACCCTGGCGGGGTGGGCGGCCAGCCAGTCGTCGGCCGCGCATGCGGCGGCCACTGCCTGCTCGAGCTCGGACCTCGCCTGATCGACGCTCTCGTCGAGGCGGACCCCGTATCGGCCGTCGGCGACGGCGGCCTCGGGAACGGTGCTGGACCAGCCACCGGCGTGCAGGGTGCCGATCGAGATGGGGTACGCCAGCGGCAGGTGGGCCAGCAGCGGGTCGGAATCCGTGCAGCGTGTGGTCTCCAGCTCGCGCAGCGCCGCGTGCAGCAGCTCGAACTTCTCCACGGCGCTCACTCCGTGGCTGCGAGTGGCCGCGTGCGCGGCGCGGCCGGCGACCTCGAGCCGGAAGGTCAGCGCACCGGCGTTGGCGACCACCAGGTCTCGTGCGGTCGGCTCGGCGATCAGGCATGCCTCGCCGCGGTGGCCACGGCGCAGCGTGGCGAACGTCCCGATGCCGCCGTCCTCCTCCCCGATCACGGTGTGCACCGCGAGCGGCCGGCGCGACGCCACGCCGGCACGGCGCAACGCCGACACCGCGCCGAACACGGCCGCCACCCCGGCCTTCATGTCGCAGGTGCCGCGTCCCCACATGGTCCCGGTGGCGTCGACGCGGCCACCGAACGGCGCCCGGGCCCGCCACAGCTCCGGGGGGCCGGCCGGTACGACGTCGACGTGGCCGTTCAGGACCAGCGCCGGGGTACCTGGCGGTGCTGCCCCGCCGTCGCCGGCTGCGGCCGGCTGCAGCGTGCCTACACAGCCCCACGCCTCCGTGCGCTCGACCTCCGCACCGGGGAACGCCGGGTCGGCGTACGCCTGGTGCAGGTCGATCCGCCAGTGGTCCACGGCGAGGTCCAGGACCCGCATGCGTTCGGCGCACCAGGCCTGCACCTCGTGCTCGGCGTCGGTGCCGATCACCGATGGGATCCGGACCAGCGCGGTGAGATCCGTGACGACCTCGTCGGCCCGTACGGCGTCGAGCACCAACCGCTCGCGGCGACTCAGTCGCGGCTCCGGCACCATGCAGGTGAGGGTAGGTCACGGACGGGTGGCAGCATGCCACCCGTGCGCAGCACCGACGAGCGTGTCCGTGCCCTGCTCGACCGCCACCCGCTGGTGGACGGGCACAACGACCTCCCCTGGGCGATGCGCGAGCTGTGCGGCTACGACCTCGACGCCGTCGACCTCGCCACCCACCAGCCCCGGCTGCACACCGACCTGCCGCGACTGCGTGCTGGCGGCGTCGGCGCGCAGTTCTGGTCGGTGTACGTGCCGTCGACGCTGCCCGGGGCCGCCGCGGTGGTCGCCACGCTCGAGCAGGTCGACTTCGTGCACCGGCTGGTCGCCCGGTTCCCCGAGCACCTCGTGCTGGCGCGGTCCGCCGCGCAGGTTCGGGCCGCGTTTGGCGCCGGTCGGGTGGCCTCGTTGCTCGGCATGGAGGGCGGGCACTCGATCGACGCCTCACTCGGTGTGCTGCGGACCATGTACCTCCTGGGCGCGCGGTACCTCACGCTGACCCACAACGGCAACGTGCCGTGGGCCGACTCCGCCACGGACACCCCGGTGCTGCACGGGCTGAGCGCGTTCGGCGAGGACGTCGTACGCGAGATGAACCGGCTCGGCATGCTGGTCGACCTCTCCCACGTCTCCGCCGACGTCATGCGCCATGCGCTGCGGGTCAGCACCGCCCCGGTGATCTTCAGCCACTCCTCCGCGCGGGCACTGTGCGACGTGCCGCGCAACGTGCCCGACGACGTGCTGGAGAGCCTCGCGGTCAACGGGGGCGTGTGCATGGTGACGTTCGTGCCGGCGTTCGTGTCGCCGGCCCCCAAGGCATGGATCGACGCGGCGTACGACGAGGCGAGGAGCCGGGGCATCGCCCCGCACGACTACGTCGCCATGCAACCGCTGCTGCAGGACCGCGCGCGCACGTCACCACCGCCCCGAGCCACCATCGACGACGTCGTCCGTCACATCGAGCACGTCCGTGACGTCGCCGGCGTGGACCACGTCGGTATCGGCGGGGACTACGACGGCTCGGAGTTCATGCCCGAGGGGTTGGACGACGTCGGGGGCTACCCGCGGCTGTTCGCCGCCCTGGCCGAGCGCGGGTGGAGCCAGGCCGACCTCGCTGCGCTGGCCGGCGGCAACGCGCTGCGCGTGCTGGGGGCCGCGGAGGACGTCGCGGACGGGTGCTCGCGGCCGT
>JALYMZ010000086.1 GCA_030773435.1 Actinomycetota bacterium
CGAACTGCACCGCCGCATCGCCCGCGGCTTCCGGAACCGACGCAACTACTGCCTCCGCATGCTGCTCATCGGCGGCGGACTCGCCCACCCCAACCTGGGCTGACCCCCACCACAGGTATGAAGAGCCGGATATCCGGCTTCGTCATGTCGCCCGCGTGCTGCCGCGGTATGGCCGATCCCAGCGGGGGCGGTTCCTGCCGTGACGGCGGCACCGGATCAGGGAGACCGGGTCCGCCGCCACGCAGGCGAGCGCGTTACAGGCCGGGCGCCGCCGGGAGATCCAGCTCGGTCCCGACCAGGTGGTTGGAGTAGTTGGTAAACAGGTTGAGGCTGATGTGCACCGACAGCTCGGTGAGCTCAGTGTCGGTCCAGCCCGCATCCACGGCAGCCTGCCAGGTGCGGTCATCGACCTCGCCGACGTTGCCGGCCGCCTCGCGGGCGACGGCCAGGAGAGCGCCGAGCTTGGGGTCGAAGTCGACCCGGTTCTCGCGGATGGCGACGGTCTGCTCCTTGCTCAGTCCGGCGGCCTTGCCCGCCACGGTGTGCGCGGACTGGCAGTAGGTGCAGTAGTCCACGTTGCCGACGGCGAGAGCGATGGCCCCGCGCGTACGCGCGTCGAACGTGCCGTAGTCGGTGATCACGCCTTGGAGGGCGGCGTAGGAGTGGAGCGCGACGGGGGAGTGGGCCATCTCTCCGTGGATGTTGAGCACCTTGCCAAACTTGGCCTCGAGCGCCTTGAGCGGGTCGCGGCTGTCCTCCGGTGCGGTGTCAACGGTGTCAACGGTGTGGACGGGGGATCCGGGGCATGCGTGTCCTCCTCTGTCGTGAGCCAAAATCGTCGTCTTCAGGGATAACCCGGTGCTTCACCGGCATGCTTCCCGGGTGGGCGGAGATGGTGTCCTATCGGACACTCCGTGGCCGCGTGTCAGCCGATGTGCCCGGGGTGTTCAGCCGCGAGGGCCGGTGGGCTGGTGACTTCGGTACAACGGACCGGTCACAGCTGCGGCGGGGCCGCGCTTCTCCGCGATGGAGTTGCTGGTGGGTGGTTCTGCCCAGGGCAGCTTTCCAACGACGAGCTTCGGGATGTTGACGTAGACCCGGCCGTCGGTGCGGTGGGTGACCGCGTCCAGCGGAATGTAGGTGTCCTTGTCGAAGACGACGCCGCGCGGCACTCGAAGGTATCCCGGGGTGTCCCCTTCCGCGGCGACAACCTCCTTAATCTCGCCGATCTTGCCGCGGTCGGACCCGACCACGGTGTCACCGGGCTGCGGGGCTTGCGGGTCGGCGGCGGTGATGGCCGCCAGGAACTCGTCGACCTCCATCACGGCATTGGCGATCAGCGGGTAGTTGATGTGGATCGAGGCCTCATAGGCGGGAAGGCTCTCAGCACCGATCGCATCGGAGAGGAAGGTGACGTGGTAGCCGTGTTCGGTGGCGTGCCGCCCTGTGGACTCACAGCACAGGTTGGCGGTCATGCCGGCGATGACCAGCTGTTCGGTGCCGAGCCGTTCCAGATGCTGGGGCAGGTCGGTCTCGAAGACGTCGGTGCCTTTGTGCGGTTGGAGGATCACGTCTGCGTCCGTGGGCTGCAGGGCGGGATGGAAATCCGCTCCCCAGGAGCCGGCGAGGAACATCTTCGCCTCGAACATCAACCGGTTGATCCCGCTGCGCCGCTGGAGGCCAGCGTCGGCGTAGTCCTCCTCGGTGTAGGCCATGGGACCGAACAGCACCGGCACCCCGGCATCCCTGGTCGTGGTGATCAGCCGTTGCAGCTGCGCCACCACGTCGTTCTTCTTCACCGTCGACTTGGTCATCTCCCATGCGGCGCCACCCTCGGACAGGAAGTCGTTGACTGGGTCGATCACCAGCAGGGCGGTACGACGGGGGTCGAACGTGGCGCTGGATCGTACCTGATCGGCCTGCTGCGTCATGGTCGCACCTCGATTCATCTCGACAGGGCAAGAGGCGTGTTCTTGCGGTGCGGTGCCCGAGCTGGCCAGTGGAATGCATGGACTGTCATCGGTGTAACAGTCTTAGATGCTGTGATGGCGGTTCCCCTGCGGTTCGGGAGGGAAGACACTTGCGTAGACACGAGGCGCAGTCACCGGCTTTCCGGGAGGCGCTGTGGGTCTCCCGCTGCGTCGGCCATGCCGAGACAGCACCGTTGCATCCGGCGAAGACCTCGCTCGGTACCTGCAGGTGCGGACGCTGGCCGCAGGAGAGCCATTGCAGCACGGGGGCACCAAGCCCGAAGCGGTGTGCATCGTCCGGGACGGATGTCTGGAGCTGGCCGTCACCAGCTCCTCGGGCCGGGTGGTGATCCAGACCCTCCGGCCGGGCAGCATCGACGGCGACATCCAGCTCCTTCTGGGTATGGCGATGCCATACGAGACGCGCTCGAACACCGCAACGACATGCCTGTTGCTGCGGCGCGCGGACTTCGAGGAACTGTTGAGCACCCGCCCGCAGCTGTCGCGACGTTGGTTGACAAGTGTCGCCGAGCGGCTGGCGCGCTCACACAGCCGGCTGACGAGCCTGCTCGGTGAGCCGTTGGAGGTTCAGGTCGCCCAGCTGCTGCTAGATGAGAGCGTCGAGAACGTGGTGAGCCTTCCGCAGACCACGGTGGCTGCCTTGCTCGGTGTGCGCCGGCCGTCGGTCAACCGGGTCCTGCGGCGGTATGCCCGCGCCGGCCTGATCGAGGTGAGCTACGGCAAGGTTGGCATCCTCGACCGCGCGGGACTGGCATCCGCGGCCACCACCAGGTAGCCGTCACTCGGCCTCGATCTAGAGGTCGTCGTGCAGAAAGCACACGTGCTAGACAATCTTAGCCGCGTCCTCGAGCGGTTCCTCATAGGGCCAGGCAACGTCGTGCAGCGTAGGCGTGGACCAGTAGGACTAGGTGCCCTTGTAGGGACACACCATGGAGGTCTCGCTGGGCAGCAGGCCTACGCGCACGTCCTTTCGCGGCAGGTACTAGCGATTGGGCAGACCGGTCTCGGACAGCACCTTGGCCCGGGTCGACTCCGCGATCACTTCTCCGTCGGCGACGACCCGGACCCGCCGGTTCGCTGCTCGCACGTCGACGCGATCGTAGGGGTCTCTCAGATGCCCGTACAACTGCTCGGACGGCTCATGGGTTTCGAGCGGGTGGCCGACGAGGTCGAGGGTGAGGATCCGTCGTCGACATGCTCTCTAATCGAGCACGCGACCGTCAGCGGGCCCGCGGGAGACTCCGGCTCCTTACCTCCTCACCGGGGTGTGTCCAAGGCGTCGAGGGCGGCGGCTGCCACGACGGCGTAGGCAAGGTGCGGGAGGACGTCGGCGGCCCAGTCCACCGGTCGCCAGCTCCGCGGGTCCGTGATCCCCAGCACCGTCATTGGTCCGTTGCCGGCCAGCATCGCCAGCACCCAGGCGGCTCCCACTGTGCCCGCACTCCCGCTTGGTCGGCCGGTGGTGCCTCGCAGCCCGCCGAGGGTGACGCCGGCTCCTACGCCGGCGAGAGCTCCGAGTAGTGAACCGAGCCCGGACTCACGCGCCTGCCTCTCCTGTTCGTCCTCGGGAAGGCGAAGACCGACCAGCTCTGCACCGCGCTCGATTGTCTGCTCGGGGGTGGAGCTCGCTGGGGCTTCCGCAGTGCCATGTCCAAGGAGGTAGCGGCGTTCAGTGCCGTTGTGCCGGCGGCACCGGCAAGAGCACCGTTGAGGAGATGTCTTGCTGTCGAGGTCATCGAGTGACGGTACTTGCTGATGGCATCTGCTTGGAAGACGCAGGTCACGTGCGGCAGCGTCGATCCCCTGAGATGGGCCCGAACTCTGTCATCTGGGAGACAGTCCACAATCGCCGGGCGTTTCCACCGCGGTGACCTCCCGGTGTGTCCGGAGGCTCCCGTCATTGGGGGGGAGGATCTGGAACATGGTAGGACCGAGCAAATACTCCGAGGAGCTTGGGGAGCGCCCGGTAGGGATGGTTGCGGAGGTGGCGCCGCAGTGCGGGTCACAGTGGGCTGCGATCTGCGCGGTGGCCGGCAAGCTCCGGGTCGGTGCCCCGAGACCGTCCGCACGTGGGTGCGTCGTGCTGAGGTCGACACCGGCCAGCGGCCGGGCGTGACCAGCGAGCAGGCGGGAGATCACGCGGTTGAAGCGTGAGAACGCCGAACTGCGGCGGCGAACGAAATCTTGAAGGGAGCAGCGATTTTCTTCCGGGGCCGAGCTCGACCGGCCAGGGAGACGAGTCCATGTGCGCCGTGCTGAGTGAGCACGGCATCAAGATCAGCCCCTCGACCTACTACGAGTGGATCAACACGAAGCCCACCGGGCAGCAGTTGCGCGATGAGCAGGTCACCCAGCTGATCGCCCAGACGCGTGAGCGGAACCGGCTGAGCGCGACGCTGGGGAGCAGGATGATGTGGACCAAGCTCCGCGGCGAGGGACACGACCTCGCCAGCTGCACGGTTGAACGGCTGATGCGCGCCAACGGCTGGGAAGGCGCCCGCTACGGGTCCACACACAAAACCACCCGCCCAGACGAGACCGGCGTTCGTGATCGACGCCTACGCCCGCCGGGTCATCGGCTGGCGCGCCGCGAGGTCGATGAACACAGCGCTCGTCCTGGACGCCCTGGAGAACGCCTTCTTCACCCGCGCCCAGGAAGGCGTCACGGACCTGACCGGGCTCGTGAGCCACTCGGACGCGGGATCGCAATACACATCGGTGGCCCTTACCACGAGACTCATCGACGCCGGCGTCGACCCGTCGGTCGGGTCGGTCGGCGACGCGCTGGACAACGC
>JALYMZ010000087.1 GCA_030773435.1 Actinomycetota bacterium
ACGCCGGGCCGGCGGCCGGCATGCCCCTCAGCGGTGCAGGTCGGCCTCGATCCGGCGCACCGCCTCTAGCAGCGCGGGCAGCAGGCGGCGCCTCGCGACGACCTTGGAGACGCGGCTTGCGTGCGCCGACACGTTCACCGCGGCCTGCCCGGAGCCGTCGCGCCCCCGCACCGGTGCCGCGATGGCCCGCAGGCCCGGCTCCAGCTCCTGGTCCACCATCGCCCACCCTTGGTCGCGCACCTCGTCGACGGCGCGGCGCAGCGCCTGCGGGTCCGTGACCGTGCGCTCGGTGAAGGACGCGAGGTCGACCCGCGCCAGGTAGGCGTCGAGCTGGGGCGGGGGCAGGTCGGCGAGCAGGACCCGGCCCATCGACGTCGCGTACGCCGGGAACCGGGTGCCGACGCTGATCGCCACGGTCATGATGCGCGAGGTGGGGACCCGGGCGACGTACACCACGTCATCGCCGTCGAGCACCGACATCGACGACGACTCACCGACCTCGCCGACCAGCCACTCCAGGTGCGGCTCGGCGAGGGCGGGCAGCGGGAGGCTTGACAGGTAGGCGTATCCCAGCTCGAGCACGCGCGCGGTCAGCGAGAACCGCCTGCCGTCGGCGCGCACATAGCCGAGGTCGGCCAGGGTCAGCAGGAAGCGGCGCGCGGCCGCTCGGGTGAGCCCGGTGGCTCTGGCCACGTCGCTCAAGCTCAGCTCCGGGCTGGCCGCACCGAACACGCGGATCACCGCCAGGCCGCGTGCCAAGGATTGCACGAAGTGCTCCGGACGGACCTGTTCGATCACCGCGGCGACGCTCCCTCCGGTTTGCCGTGCTGTCCAGCCGCAGCCTACGCTGGTGTCCGCTATAAGCACTTGCATTCGCATGCCGAACATCCAGGCGACCATGATGGCAGAGATCAGCACCCTGCGCGATGCCGTGACGGACCTCGTGTGCGATGGGAACACCGTCGCTCTGGAGGGCTTCACGCACCTCATCCCGACCGCCGCTGGTCACGAGATCATCCGGCAGCGCCGGCGCGACCTCACCCTGGTGCGCATGACCCCCGACGTCGTCTACGACCAGATGATCGGCATGGGGTGTGCGCGCAAGCTCGTGTTCAGCTGGGGCGGCAACCCCGGCGTCGGTTCCCTGCACCGGTTCCGCGACGCTGTGGAGAACGGCTGGCCCACACCGCTGGAGGTCGACGAGCACAGCCACGCGGGGATGGCGAACCGCTACGTCGCCGGCGCGTCGCGGCTGCCCTTCGCGGTGCTGCGCGGCTACCGCGGCAGCGACCTCGCGACGCGCAGCAGCACGGTCGCCACCGTGCGGTGCCCGTTCACCGGCGTGGAGCTCACCGCGGTGCCGGCCGTCAACCCCGACGTCACCGTCGTCCACGCCCAGCGCGCCGATCGCCGCGGCAACGTCCAGCTCTGGGGCATCCTCGGGGTGCAGAAGGAGGCGGCGCTCGCCGCCGACCGTGTCCTCGTGACCGTCGAGGAAGTCGTCGACCGGCTCGCGCCGCGGCCGGGCGCGGTCGTGCTGCCGTCCTGGGTGGTCACCGCGGTCGCGGTCGTGCCTGGCGGTGCTCATCCGTCGTACGCCGCCGGCTATTCCACCCGCGATAACGCCTTCTACAGCGCCTGGGACCGGATCAGCCGTGACCGGGACACGTTCACGACCTGGATGCACCAGCACGTCCTCGAGCCGCGAGCGGTCCCGGGATGAGGTCGACCACGGCTGCCGGGGCCAGGCAGCACGTCGGTCCCACCGGCTGGAGCTCAGACGAGATGATGTCGGTGGCCTCCGCCCGCGCGCTGGTCGGCGCCCGCACTTGCTTCGTCGGCATCGGCCTGCCCAGCACGGCCGCCAACCTCGCCCGCCGGCTCCACCAACCCGACCTGGTGCTGATCTACGAGTCGGGGACGATCGGGGCGAAGCCCACCGTGCTGCCGTTGTCCATCGGCGACGGCGAGCTCGCCGACACCGCCGACGCGGTCGTGCCGGTGCCGGAGATCTTCAACTACTGGCTGCAGGGGGGGCGCTGCGACGTCGGGTTCCTCGGCGCGGCACAGGTCGACCGGTTCGCCAACATCAATACCACGATGGTTCGACGCGGCGCCGGGGGGCCCGAGCTGCGGCTGCCCGGCGCCGGCGGAGCACCGGAGATCGCGGCACACGCCGGCAAGGTGCTGGTCACGGTGCGCCACTCCCCGCGGGTCTTCGTCGACGAGCTGGCGTTCGTCACCACGGTCGGACACGGCCGCGGACCCGGCGACCGGCAGCGGCTCGGGCTTCGTGGCGCCGGACCGGTCCAGGTGATCACCGACCTCGGGATCCTCGAGCCCGACCCGGCGACGCGCGAGCTGACGCTGACCAGCGTCCACCCCGGCGTCACCGTCGACCAGGCACGCGCGGCCACCGGCTGGGACCTGCGCGTCGCGGCTAGCGTGGAGACCACCGCACCCCCTACCGCCGAGGAGCTCCGCAGGCTGCGGACGCTCACCGCACGCACCGAGGAGGCACACCGTGCAGGGTCGTGACGTCTACGTCGCCGACGCGGTCCGCACCCCGATCGGCAAGCACGGCGGCGCTCTGGCCGGTGTGCGCCCCGACGACCTGGCCGCCCATGTCGTCCGCGCGCTCGTGGACCGTGCGCCGGCGCTCGACCCCAGGCGCATCGACGAGGTGATCTTCGGCGACGCCAACCAGGCAGGTGAGGACAACCGCAACGTCGCGCGGATGGCCGCGCTGCTCGCCGGATTACCCACCACGGTGCCCGGCTCGACCGTGAACCGGCTGTGCGCCTCCGGCCTGGACGCGGTGCTGCTGGCCGCGCGCACCATCGCCGTCGGCGACGCGTCGGTGCTGGTCGCCGGGGGCGTGGAGTCGATGAGCCGGGCCCCTTGGGTGCTGCCGAAACCGGCTCGCGGGTACCCCCGTGGAGACGAGACGTTGTACTCCACCACGTTGGGCTGGCGGATGGTCAACCCGCGAATGCCCGCGGAGTGGACAGTCTCGCTCGGTGAGGGCGCGGAGATCCTCGCCGAGCGCTACGGGATCAGCAGGGACGAGCAGGACGCGTTCGCCTTGCGCAGCCACGAGCGCGCGGCCGTCGCCTGGAAGGACGGCGTGTACGACGACGAGGTCGTGCAGGTCCCGGGTGCTGAACTCGACCGCGACGAGGGCATCCGCGACGGGCTGACCCTCGACACGCTGGCCCAGCTGAAGCCGGTGTTCCGCGCCGACGGCACGGTCACCGCCGGAAACTCCTCCCAGCTGTCCGACGGCGCTGCCACGCTCCTGCTGGTCGACGAGGACAGGCTCGCGGAGCTGGGCACCGAGCCGTTGGCGCGCATCAGTGCCAGCGGCGTGGATGCCGTCGAGCCGCAGCTGTACGGCATCGGCCCGGTCCGCGCGGTGCGACGAGCCCTGGACAAGGGACGGCGCCGCCTCGACGAGGTCGCCGTACTGGACCTGAACGAGGCCTTCGCCGCGCAGGTGCTGGCCTGCGTCGCGGAGTGGCCCGGGCTGGACCGTGATGCGGTCAACCCACGCGGCGGCTCCATCGCGATGGGGCACCCGCTGGGCTGCTCCGGTGCGCGGCTCGTCGGCTCGCTGGCCTGGCAGCTGCGGCAGCGCGGCTCCGGCACCGGGGTCGCGGCGTTGTGCATCGGAGTCGGACAGGGGCTCGCGGTGGTGATGGAGCGGTGAGGACCGGCCAGTCCGCGCCGACCGCGAGCTCGACGCCCACGCCGCTCGACCCGCCGTACCTGCATCCGGACTACACGTCCACGGTGCTGCGCTCGCCCACGAACGCGCTCGTCGTGCCCCCGCCGGGTCTCACCGAGCGCACCGGGCCGAGGTTCGGCTCCGGCACCGTGCGCGCCACCGACTCCGACCTCACCGTGCACGGCCGCGGCGAGCCGATCGGCGAGCGCATCGTCGTGCACGGTGGGGTCACCGACTCCGCCGGCGGCCCGGTGCGTCGCGCGCTGATCGAGCTGTGGCAGGCCAACGCCGCCGGTCGCTACGTGCACGCGCACGACGACCACCCGGCACCACTGGACCCCAACTTCGTCGGCGCCGGCCGGACCCTCACCGACGACGACGGGCGCTACCGGTTCGTCACGATCAAGCCCGGGCCGTACCCCTGGCGCAACCACCACAACGCGTGGCGTCCCGCGCACCTGCACCTCTCGCTCCTCGGGCGCGCGTTCACGCAGCGACTGGTGACGCAGATGTACTTCCCGGGCGACCCGCTGTTCTTCCAGGACCCGATCTTCAACTCGATCCGGGACGAGCGGCTGCGACACCGGCTGGTCGCGGCGTACGACCACGCCGCCACGGTGCCCGAGTGGGCCACCGGCTACCGCTTCGACATCGTGCTCGGCGGCGCCGCGGCCACCCCGCTGGACGGCTGAACGATGCCCGCACAACCGCCACCGACGCCGTCGCAGACCGTGGGGCCGTTCTTCCACGGCGCGCTGTCGTACGGCGCCGGGCCGCGGCTGGTCGACCCGAGCCGTCCGGACGCGATTCGGCTGTCCGGCGTGGTCCGCGACGGCGCCGGCGACCCGGTCCCCGACGGCCTGGTGGAGATCTGGCAGGCCGGCCTCGACGGCACCTTCCCCACCGCGACGAACCCGTACGCCGAACCCGGCGCGTTTCGTGGGTTCGGCCGCTGCGCGACCGACGACGGCGGAGCCTACGGCTTCGTCACGCTCAAGCCGGGTGAGGTGCCGACCACCGACGGGACGCCGCAGGCGCCGCACATCGCGATGTCGGTGTTCGCCCGCGGGCTGCTGCAGCGCCTCGTCACGAGGGTGTACTTCACCGACGAGACGGCGGCGAACGCCACGGACCCGCTGCTGCGACTGCTCGGGACCGACCGGGCCGCCACGCTGCTCGCCGGGGAGGTCCCGGGTGGATACCGTTTCGACGTGCGGATGCAGGGCGAGCAGGAGACGGTCTTCCTCGACGTCTTCGGCGGGTGACCCGACCGCCGTGCCGAACCTGCTCACGCCGGTCGTGGCTGGCACCCCCGCGGAGCGGCTCACCGACGACGCGGCCGTGCTCGCCGCCATGCTGGCCACCGAGTCCGCCCTGGCGCAGGCGCTGGCGGACACCGGGCTGGTCACGCAGGCGGCCG
>JALYMZ010000088.1 GCA_030773435.1 Actinomycetota bacterium
AGCAGGCCAGCATGATCCGGCGCTACATCGCCTGGCGCAACCGCCACACCACCGACCCCCGGCTCCGCAAGGTCATCCGCCGCGCGGCCACCATCAAACGGGCAAAGGTTGCCTGACGCGGTACTAGTCCGGCCACGTGCTCGGCCCAGTCGCTCAGCTGCGAGCCGTCGTCGAACGCGACCAGCTGCATCTCCCGGACCAGCTCGAGCAGGTGCGCCTGGAAGGCCAGGAACGCGGCCACCGGAACGCCGAACAGGCACACGCGAACCGCTGCCGCCGGTGCCGTCTCGAGCACCGGCGGCAGGTCGGCGGGGGACAGTCCCGCTGGGCCGACGTCGGGGGACGGCGCCGGCTCGAACCACACCACCTTGCCGTGGCCTTGCGCCGACACGCCCCATGCCGACGCGTGCTCCTCCAGGATGTGGAGTCCGCGGCCGACGGTCGAGGTGGCGAGCACTTGGGGCCCGGCCGGCGGAGCGGTGCGGCGCAGCGGCGCCTCGTCGAAGACCCCGATCCGCAGCTGCTCGCCGTGCGCACGGATCGAGACCACGATCGGGGTGCCGGCGTGCAGCAGCGCGTTGGTCACCAGTTCGGAGACCCCCAGCGTGGCTGCGTCGACGAGGTCGTCGCGGCCGATCCCCGTGAGCCGGTCGCGTACCCAGCGCCGCGCCATCGCCGGGCTGCGCGGTTCAGGCCGCAGGTCGAGCTGCTCCGCCACGGGGGTGACGCTACAACGCCGGAGAGACCGCGTCATCGAGGCAGGTCGCGTCGCTGCGCGCGGGCCTGGTCCCGGCGCCGCTCCACGGCCGCAAGGTGCCGCTCGGCTCGGTGGAGCCGCTGCTCCAGCGCATGCTCCTCGGCCTCTGCGCGGCGCAGACCGACAGTGGCACGCTCGAGCTCGCTACGCAGCCGCGCCAGGTCGGCGGCAGCCTCCTCCCGCCTGCGACGCGCCCCGCTCAGGTCCTGCGTGGCTGCACCGCGGTCGGCGGCCGCTCGCTGCACCGCTTCCTCGGCGACACGCAACCGCCGGTCGCTCTGCGCCCGGGGGCGGGCGCCGCCGTCGCCTGGGGCACCAGCGCGGGTGGTGCTGGTCGATACCGCGGCGTACGGCGAGGAGGCCGGCGCCGCAGCCGCGGTCGCCACGCCGACGCCGAACCCGGGGTAGTCCAGCGCCTCGGTCAGCCGCCCGGCGGCGAACTGCTCGGCGCTCCCGGGGTCGGCGAGGGTCGCCTCCAGCGTCCGTCGCAGCTCCTGGAGCACCGTGTCGCTGACCGGGCGGTCGTGCTCACGCGCCACATCCCGGCCGTGGTCCACCAGACTGCGCACCAGCCGGTGGCGCTCGCCGGTGAGCCGGCGCAGCTCGTCAGCGGCCAGGTCCGCGGTGGTGGCACGCAGGGTCTCGCCGAGCCGCAGCAGCGCGTCGACCTCGTCGCGCTGTCCGCGCACCAGCTGGTTGGCCAGCCATGCCGCCGTGGTCGGCTTCCGTAGCCGCTTGATCGCGTCGGCCAGGTCACGATCACCGGCTCGGCGCGCGTGCTGCGCCTGCTCGCCGCGGGCGGCCGTGAACTCGTCCGGCAGCAGGCCGTACAGCTCGTCGGCGACCGCGTCGAGGTCGAGGCCCACACGCGAACTGTGCCGCGCCGGCGTCACTGTGTCCACACGCGCTGGCGCCCCGCTCCGCGGTGCGGAGGGGGGCGCCGGGTGCTGCGCTTCGCGCTACCGGTCTGTCAGTAGCGCTGCTCGGAGCTGCTGCCGGTGCCGTACTCGCCGGGCACCTCGTACTGGGTCGGCTGGTCGTACTGACCTGACCCGCTGTACGTGCCGCCACCGGTGTACTGGTGCGACCCGTACTGGTCGCCGCCGCCCTGCACCTGGCTCTGCGCCGACCTGGCCTCCTCCTCCGCGCGGGCCCGGCCGGCCTGCAGGTCGCGCTTGGCCTGCTCCTTGTGCTCACGCCCGACCCGGTAGCCGTCCTCGAGCAGCTGCTGGGCGAGCGGCCGGCCACCCAGGCCGAACGCCAGCGCGAGTCCGAGCGCGAGGGCGAACATGATCGCCGCAAACGCGATGGTGACGATCTCCTCGGCGATCCTGAGCTGGGTCAGGATCATGAACACCGCGATGACCATGATCAACGCCGGCACGACAGTGGCGATGATCTTGCCGGTGGGGGTGTCGCCCATCACCCGCGCGACCGCGCCGCCGATGGCGCCGGCGAGGATCGCGGCGATCACAAAGATCAGGATCGCGGCGATGATGTTGGGCAGGTAGGCCAGCACCTGGTTCATGAACGTCGTCACGGCCGGGATCTGCAGTGCCCCGATCGCCATGAAGATGAAGAAGATGAAGACCAGCCAGAACACGACCCCGGCTATGCCCCGGGAGGGGCTGGCCCCGCCGGGCATGACGCCCTCGACGTACCTGTTGGCGTCGGAGTCGTGCAGGCGGCGGTCGAGGCCCACCTTCTCCAGCAGCTTGCCGACGATCGCGGCGAGCACCTTCGCCACGATGTACCCGATGAGAAGGAGGACGAGGAAGCCGAGCACGTTCGGCAAGTAACCGAAGAACGTGTCCAGCCCCTCCCGGAAGCTGCGGCCGATGTCAACCTGGGACGGTTCCGCTAACACCCTGGTTCTCCTTTGCTCGGGGCCGAGTGCCGCTATCCGCTCCTACCGACTGTGACGGGTGGGAATCGAGATAGCGGGTGACTCAGAGGTTGCGACGGTCGTCGGCCACGTCGCCCTCGGCCTCGATGCGCTCCTTGCGGACCTCGTCGGACACCGTCTGCTCTGTGGCCTCCTGGTCCTTGGAGAGCCGCACCCGCTCGACCGGCACGGCCTCCTTCTCCACCACCGGCCGCTCCTCGCTCAGGGTGACCTCGTGCTCCTCCTCGGAGATGGCGGGCCCGTCCATCGCCTGGCCGACGTTGGCGTCGGTGATCGGCTCCGTTTCCACCCGGGCCCTCTCCCGCGTGGTGGTCACCGGCACGTTGACGTCCTCGGTGACGACGTACTTGCGCAGCCGGGCGCGACCAGTCTCCTCCTGGACCTTGCCGACGTCGAGGCGCTCCTCGGAGCGGGTCATGGCGTCGTCGGTGGTGCGGGTCTCGGTACCCGTCGTCCCCGCGGCGGTGGGTGCGCCGTCACCGGGGAGGCCGGAGTCACTGCGCGACTCCGAGTACGACATGCCGTAGTAGTCGTAGAGGTTGCGCTCCTCCTCCTGCGACAGGTGTCCACCCTCGGGGGACACGCTCGGCGCGTCCTTGACCTGGCTCTTCAGCACCGGCAGCCGAAGCCGGTCGCCCTCGAAGACGGCGTTGGCGATCGGCACGAAGCTCTCGTTCATCGAGAAGAAGCCGGTGTTGACGGTCGCCCACTCCGGCTCACCGGTCTGGTCGTCCAGGAAGACCTGCCCGACCTTGCCGATCTTGTCACCGTTGGAGTCGTAGGCGTCGGAGCCGATGACGTTGCGAAGCTCGTCCTGCGTGAGCATGGAGATGCCCTCCCATGGCGTTGTTGCTCGGGTACGCGTGCCGAGAATGACCGCTCCGGCGGTCCACGCGTGATGACCCACACTGTGTCTACGTCGGAGGCTGCTTGCCGACGCTTGCTTCCGTGGAACTACCCAGGGCTGGGCGCTCTGAACCGTCGCGCCGTGGGCCTAGGAGCTGTTCGCCTGGTCACGCACGGACTGCTGGGACTGCCGGGCCTGGTCGGTGACGTCCTGTCCGGCCGACTTGGCCTCCTGCTGCACCTGCGTGGTGGCGTCCTGCGCCGTCGACTTCACCGACTCCGCCGCTTGCTGAGCCGGTTCCTTCATCTGCTCCGCCATTTCCTGGGCGACCTGCTTGGTCTCCTCCTTGACCGTCTCGGCGACACCGCTGCCCTTCTCCTTCAGCTGCATGCCGGCGCGCTGCTCCTTCTCGCTCGTGGGGATGAGCGAGGAGGCCAGCCAACCCACGCCGAAGGCGATCAGCCCGGCGGCGAGCGGGTTGCCCTCGGTGCGCTCGACGAGCGTGTCGGAGGCGGACGATGCCGCGTCGCTGACGGTCGACGCCGCCGACGACGCGGTGTCGCTGACGGTCGAGGCGGCCGACGACACGCTGCCCTGTGCGCTTCCCATCGCGCCCGAGACTTGCGACGTTCCGGTCTGGGCGGTGCCCATCACGGAGTCCTTGACGCTACGGGCCCGGTCGACCATGCGGCTACGGCCGCGCTGTACGACGTACCGGGGGTTGACCTTTTCGTTGAGCGTGTCGACGTCGGCGCTCAGCGACTGACGCGTGCTCTCGATGTCGCGGCGGATCTGGTCCGGGTCGGTGGTCATGTGCTCGCCTCCTCAACGGTTCGGCGGGGTCGTCGGCTTGAGCGCCTCGGGCGTCTCCTTGACGGTCTGCACCGTGCGCTCGGGCTTGGGGTGGACCTCACGCATCTTCTTGCGCCCCATGGCGAAGAGCACCGCGGCGATGATCGCCCAGACCACGGCGACGATGAAGGCCGCCCAGGCACCGTCGATCACGTTGGCCAGGGCCTGCCACGCCGTGATGGACAGGAACAGGATGAACATGTACCCGGCGAAGCCGGCGCCGCCGAGCAGGCCGGCCGCCTTGCCGGCCTTGCTAGCCTCCTGGCGGACCTCCGCCTTCGCCAGCTCGACCTCCTGGCGCATCAGCGTCGACAGGTCGTTGCTGATGTCGCTCATCAGCTCGCCGACCGATACGTCGGAGGGGTCGCGATTGGTGCCCGGCGCGGTCGTGCCGGTCGTGGGTGGCTCGAACTGCGACGAGTTCATCGCTGCGGCCCCTCAGGGTCGACGAGGTCGTCACCGGTGCGGTGGGCGCCGGGGTAGGGGTTCACCGGCGTCGTGGGGCCGGCGGCCGTCCCCGCTCCCACACCCGAGGTGCCGACGGTCGGCGGTACGCCGGGGGTCAGCGGGTCGCGACCGGTGAGTGACGGCTCCTCCGGCGAACCCGGCTCGGCGCCGGTCGGGTAGCCCGCCATCCCGGTGTCATAGGCCGTCGGGTCGGAGGTCATCGTCGAGGCGCGATACTGGTCGAGGTCTCCGGTGTCCATCGACTGCTGGCGCTTGACGTCCACGCCGGCGCGGGTGAGGCGACCGGCCACCATGCCCGCGGCGGTCGCGCCGAAGAGGAACGCTCCCGGCCGGCGCCGGGCGAAGTCGCGGATGTCCTCGAGCAGCCCCTGCGGGTCTCGGCTGTCCAGCCAGCCGGCGACCTGCTTGACCTGCTCGGAGGCCTGGCGCACCAGCTGCGACCCCATGCCGGACTGCTCGCTGCTTCCGGCCATGGACTCCAGCTCGTCGCCGATCGAACGCAGGTTGCCCACGGCGCGCTGCTGCTGCGTGCTGGCCTGCTGCTGGACCTGGCTCCGCGTCTCGCCCATGAGGTTGCGTGCCTGCTGGGTGGTCTCCGACACCACCCGCTGCCCCTGGTCCTTGGCGCTGCTGGCCACCTGGCTGCCGCTCTCCTTGGCCGTCGAGGCGACGTTGCCGGCCTCGTCCTTGGCCGTCTGCGCCGTCGGGGAAGACGGGCCGGACGAGCCGGTCGTGGCGGGCGGAGTCGGCGGCGGGGTCGTGGTCGGCGTCGTTGGTGTGGTGGGGGGCTCCGACGTGGCCCACTGGTCGCTCATCTGTCCTCCAGTGATCGTTGACCCGCGTTTCCCGGTACGGCGAGGGGTGCGCGCGTGCGTCATCCCTCAAGGACTGGCGGATACCCCGACAGATCGGAGACAAACCGGGTGGACGCGGCCGTCCGGTCGTACGAGACCAGGCTTGAATCCACCGCTGCGTGGGCATGGCCGGATCAGGAGTGGGCGGCCGGGAGGAGTGGGCGTTGTCCGACGCGATGAACACCGGGGAAGTGCACAAGGCGCTCAGCGTCGCGCTGCGGCACCAGGGGGAGTCCGTGCTCCGGATGAGCCTGATGGCCGGCATGCTGCGGGGCATCGGCGGAGCGGCAGTGAAGGAACGGTTGCGCTCCTTCGTGCTCGCCGAGCTCGAGGACACCTATCTGCTCGTGGAGAAGATGTCGGCGCTGGGCGGCACGCCGAGTATGAGTCTCGGCGACGTGGAGATCCCCAGGGCCCCCGAGGAGGCGATCAACGTCCTGCTCGAGCACGAGGTGGAGGCGGTGGCGTCGCTGCACGCGGTCATCCCGCACTCGGGTCAGGAGCCACGCAGCGAGGCGCTGGAGCACCTGCTGGAGCACGTGATCCGGCGCAAGCAACAGCAGATCGACTACCTGTGGCACGCCGCCGACCGGGACGAGCCCCTGGGCTGATCCTGGTCCTGCGCTGGTTCGGCCGCGCTTAGGAGGATTTCAGCCCGGGGACGTACACGATCCTCCTTTGCTTTCCGGCTCACCACTCACCAGTGCGCCGTGCCAGGTCTCAACGCCCGCAGACGTCGATCGCCTCGGCGTCGGAGCCGCGGGCCCGGAGGAAGTGGTCGGTCACTCGTCGACGTTCGGAAACGGCACGGCACGGCCGCCACCCATGCCAAGAGCCACGGCGTCGTGACCGGGACGATGACGGTGCACGACGGGTTGGCGCCGGAGCTGGCGCAGGGGCTGTTCGCCGCGCCGGCGACCTACGAGGTCGTCCTGGGTACGCGAGTGAGCCCAGCCAGGTCGATCCCGACACGCTGCAGCGTGCCCGCGGCGCCGCGCTGAAGGTTCTCAACGTCCCCGGAGAGAAGCTGCGCCCGGACTGGACCAGCCAGGACTTCCTCTTCAACACCTGGCCGATCATCACCCAAGGCGACGCAAGGACGTATCTCCAGGCGATCAAGGAACGCGACAAGCACCACGGCCACCGGAAACCGGGTCCGCATCGGCACGGCGTTGCGCCATCCCTCACCGAAGGAGCTGCTGTTCGACCGCACACCCGAACATCAGCCCGGTCGCGCACGTCTACTACTCACAAGGCGCGTTCCGCTACGGCGACTACGTCGCGAAGTTCGCCCTCGTGCCGGCCACGGCCGAGCAGGCCGTGGCGGCGAAGCAGAAGGTGTCGCACGACGACCCGCCGGGAGTGTTGCGGGACTGGGTAGGCGAGTACTACGCCCAGCACGGCGCGCGGCACGAGTTCCGCGTGCAGCTGTGCACCGACCTGAGGAAGATGCCGATCGAGGACGCGTCGGTGGAGTGGTCGGAGCGCCGCAGCCCCTACCGCCCGGTGGCCACCATCGACCTGCCGGCGCAGGAGACATTCAGCCCGGCACGCCGGGTCTTCGCCGAGGACGTCATGTCGTGGCGGCCGTGGTACGGCGTGACTGCGCATCGGCCGCTGGGGTCGATCAACCGGGTACGGCGCAGGGCCTACGAGGTCCTCGGTGCGTGGCGGCACGACGTGAACGCCGTCGCCGAGCAGGACCCGGTCACCCTGGCCGAGATCCCGGACTGACCGCAGCCCCGCGCCGCGGGTCAGCGCATGAGGCCGAGCGGCGAGTAGGTGACGCCTGGGAACACCTTGCTGACGGAGCGGTCCGGGAACCGCGACGTCACGATCTCCCCGAGCACGTTGCGGTAGTCGGTGGTCACCTTCAGGTCACCGTCGACGAGCTTGTCCTTGCCCAGCCACGGCCACTGCCCGTAGTACCGCCCGCCCTTCACGCCACCCCCCATGACGAGCATCATGTTGCCCCAGCCGTGGTCGAGCCCGCGGTTGCCGTTCTCCGCGACCCGGCGGCCGAACTCGCTGATGGTCACGACGGTGACCTGGGACCGGATGTCCGCGAGGTCGCGCAGGAACGCGTCCAGTGTCGCAGCGAACCCGCTCACCATCGCGGTCATCTCGCCGCCGCTGGCCGTGCCGTAGTTGCTGTGCATGTCCCACGAGCCGTAGTCGATCGAGATCACCTCGGTCCCGACGTTCGCCCGGATCAGCTGCGCGCTGTCCTTCAAGGCGTCGGAGAGGTCGGCAGCCGGCCACGTCCGCGGATACGTCACCCCCGTGGGAGAGACGTAACGCTGCTGCGCGATCGGCGAGAGCTGCACCGCGGTCGCCACCGCCGACCGCACCGCGTCGCCGAGCGCTCCTTGCTCGGAGCCCCACATCGTCTGCAGCTGCTGACGACGGGCCGCGCTGAACTTGTCCTTGTCACCGGACAGCTGGATACGCGACAGCTTGTTGGTCGACAGACTCGGTGCGTCGCCGACCAGCATCGTCGGCACGATCGAGTCCGTGAGGTGCACCGCCTCGCTGGGCGCGCCGTCGGTGTCCAGCCCGATCATCCGGTTGACCCAGCCCTGCCTGATCTCTGAGCCGGGCGCCGCGTCCTCGATCTCCTCCATCGCCAGAAAGTGCGACCGGTTCGGTTGCGGCATGCCGACCGCATGCACGGCGGCCAGCTCCCCTCCCTGGTACATCCACTCCAGCGGCTTCATCGCCGGATGCAGCCCGAAGAACGCGTCCTTGGCCACCAGCGAGGTCGCCGGTACGGCGATGTTGCGCCGGGCGGCGTAGTAGGCGGGGTCACCGTGCGGGACCACCATGCCGAGACCGTCGATCCCGCCCCGGAGGCTGATCACCACCAGCACGTTGCCTCCGGTTGCCCCGAAGGACGCCTGGCGCAGCGCGTCCCCGAACATCGTCGTGGTGACCGCGGTGGCGCCCGCAGCGGCCATGCCCTGGAGAAACCGACGACGGCTCAGCCCGGCTGCGCGCTCGTACTCCTGGCAGCAGTTCTCTTGCGTGTTCATCGTCGTTCGTCCTCCGCCTTCAGCGGCTCATGTGCACGGGCGAGTCGAGCAGGGCACCGATCAACCTGACGCCCAGGTAGCCGGCGATCCGGTGTTCCCGGGTCACCACTGTCGAGGGCGACAGTCCGGTGGACTCCACCGCGGCCTTGAGCACCTGTGAGGTGGAGGGGCGTCCGTGCAGCATGCGGCACAGGTGGTCGACGTACCTGTCGAACCGCAGACTGCGCTGAGGTATCCACGACTTCGGCGTCCGGTACACCACATCGTTGTCGGGGTGAAAGCCGCCGGCGAGGAGCCAGTGCATACGGAAGGAGCTGAGGACGCGGCTCGCCGAGGCCCACGCGCTGTTCCGGTCCGGCGGACCGTCCGGCCGCGGCCACTGGTAGAGGATCAGGCTCTGGTGCACGTACGAGATCAGGTGCGCGAAGGCCGCGCCGCCGGTCGGCTTCTGCGCGGCGACCTGCAGCACCCGGCTCGTGGCGATCAGGTCCTCGATCGGCGTGCGCACCTTCGTGCCGGCGGAGGCCCGGAACTCAGCGTGGGACACCAGCGCCCGCAGCGTCGCCCTTATGTCGGTGCCCGAGCTCTGGAACACCGAGGCCAGATGGGTGACCAGCTCGTCGGACGGCTCGTCGGAGACGAAGCGCAGAGCCAGCTTGTTGGCGATGGTGCGGGCCGTGGCGGGGTGGTTGGCCAGGTAGCGCAGGTACCGCTTGGTCAGCTCCCGCCCGTCACTGGATGCGTTGGCGTCGCTGAACCCCAGCACGTTGACCGCGCCGGTGGTGTGGTTGGCCGAGTCGTAGAACGGCTCCCAGCTCTCCTTGGCGTGGACGCTGTAGCCGGACAGGATCTTCGCGGAGTCCTTGACCATCTGCTCGGTGTAGCCGGAGGCGCGACCCACGGTGTGCAGCTCGAGCAGCTCGCGGCCATGGTTCTCGTTGGGCGCGTTCCGCACCGACTTGTAGTTGTCGAGGTAGATCAGCATCGACGGGTGCAGCGTGGTCTCGACCAGCAAGTCCTCGAACCGGCCCAGCGCGAGCCTGCGGATCAGCAGGTCGTAGTCGTACCGCTGTACCCAGGCCACGTCGACGCGTGCGGGCACATGCATGTGGTTCGACCAGAAGTCCACCATGTTCTCGAGCACCTGGCGACTGGAGTACATCCGCCGCAGCATCGTGTAGTTGGCCAGATCCTTGGCGTACTCCCACCCGCCTTTGGTGTCGGCCTGGTGCCGACGCCACTTCACGGTCGGGTCGTCGAGAAGGTCCGGGAACCAGCTGAGCAGCGACCCCGTGAGGGCGTTCTCGGGGACGCTGTCGGGATCGAGCTGCTGCTCGAACCAGGCATCCGCGCCGCCCGCGGCGGCTACTTCCGCCCAGGTGCCGCGCGAGTACCCGCAGCCCATCCGGTTCATCATGTGCAGGTCGGCCGGCGTGGGGATCGGCGTCTTCAGATAGGGGTTGACCGGGTACGTCGCCGCTGCAGCCGCCCGCTGGGTGAACGCACCGCTCGTCGCAGCGGCGGTCGCCACCGCGGCACTGCCCACCACCAGGCTGCGCCGCGATGGCATCCCGGGTCCGGACTTTGTCCCGACTGCCGGCTCGACCGACGTCCGCGTCTGGTCGGTCGTTCGGGTGCTGGATGTGGTCATGGGGCCTCCGAACCCAGTGGCCATGGCGCCCGCTCGGGCGTGGCAGATGGAGTTTCCTACACTTTTGGCCCGTTCCGCTGCAAAACGGACAAGTCCGCCTTCTCCGCCGCCACCGCGGAGGAGCTCATGCATCGGTGGGCCCCGTGGGACTCGAACCCACAACCCGCGGATTAAAAGTCCGCTGCTCTGCCAGTTGAGCTAGAGGCCCCGGCCGGCAAGCGCCGGCCAGCGCTGCGCGTCGCCGGCCGGCGCGCCTCGACCTCCACCCGCGGCGCAGTCTCCACCCGCGGCGCAGTCTCCACCCGCGGCGCAGTGTCCACGCACTGGATCCGACCGTCACCGAAGCCTGATCCAGGTACGTACGCGCGGGTGACACCACGCTCATCCGGCCACAGTCAGACGCCGATGGCAAACCGTACGAGGACAGGCCGGTGGTCAGAGGTGCACGTGTCGAGGATGCGATGCGACCACGGCGTAACCGGCGTGTTCTTGCGGTAGAAAACGTAGTCGATGAGCCGGTTCGCGCGGCCGTCGGAGGGCCGGTGGGTGCCCAGCTCCGGCATCCCGAGCGCCTCCCAGTTCGCCGCGGTGTCGACCTGGCCCATCCGGTAGTACGGGAACAGCGTGTCCTGGACGAGGTGGTCCCTGCGATAGCTGACGTTGAAATCACCGGTCGCCAGGACTGCGGCGCCGGTGGCCGACAGCTCGGTGATCAGACTCTGCAGACCCTCCATGTGCTGGCGGTACAGTTGCAGACGCTCGGGATGCTTCAGCTTGCGGCCGGCGTCGCGGCCCTGGACGCTCGCCACCGCATGGCTGTTGAGCACGTAGATGATCTGGCCGGTCACCCGGTGGCGGAGCTCGACGTAGTTGATGAACTTGGCCTTGATCGTGGAAGGACCGGCGCCGCTCGGTCCGACGTACGTCGCCTCCGAGACCTGCTTGGTTCCGGTGCTCTCCAGGCGGAACTTCGACCACCGGTAGAGGATCGGCGTGGCGTTCTGCGCCCGCGTGTCCGGCATGAACGCGTCGAACTTGCAGGTGCTGCAGTCGACGATCTGCTCGCGCACCGCGGCGCGCCTGTCCGCGGTCCCCATCTCCTGCAGCCCGATGATGTCGGCGCCGGCCGTGGCGATCTTCCTCAGGTCGCTCACCGTCTCGTCCGGCGTCCGTGCGTGGTGCACGTTGTAGCTCGCCACGTTGAACGTGGGCGGGACCGCGGTCGTGGGCCCGGTGGTCGGTGCACCGGTCGTCGTGGCGGCTGTGGTCGCGCCACCGGTGGTGATGTCCGGACTCTGCGGCACGCCGATATGGGCGCTGAGCTCCGCAGCATTCGCGGTCCCGCCGACGCCTGCGGCGCCAAGCAGCAGGGCGCCCACCCAGGCGCCCACTGCCAGTCGATTGATCATCATCGCAGTTCGTTCCTCTCGGTTCGGAGCCATCGCAGCGATCGGGTGTGTTCGCCTAGTGACTGTTGGTGAAGATGGTAGAGAGAGTGTTGCGGCTGATGGTGAGAATGTAAATACCCGGGACCAAAGAGGCTATGGAAGTGCTAGAGACATGAGGTGTCAGAGTGACGGCTTTGCCCGGCACCGCAGGTCTGTGCCACCGGCGCCACAAAGGTCCCCGCCTTCTCCGCCGGCGGCGGAGCCGAGGGTTCGACGGCCCACACCGCGTCGCACGTGGGGCCGGGGGTGCACAATCATGGCGGCTCGCGCGGAACCCACGAGAGGTGCGGGATGGTGAACAGCCTCGACGCCGCTCGGTCGGCTCCGGCCGCTGCGGACCGCAGGCGCCTCCCCGAGGTCGTCCTGAGCGTCTCCGCGACCGCTGTCGGGGCCGCCGTGACCGTACTCATCATCGCCACACCGGGCCTGCGCTTCGGCTACCGCAGCCCCACCGCGCATCTCGTGCTGGAAACCGTCGACGCCTGTATCGCCCTGCTGGCCGCGTTCCTCATCTATGGCCGGCTCCGCCGCAGCGGCCGGCTACAGGACCTGCTGCTGCTGCAGGGACTGTTGCTGCTGGCCACCGCGGCCCTGGGCCTTACCGTCATCGCCCTGCTCGTGCGTGGTGAGCGCACGGGCACGGTCGACGTATGGCTGCCTCTCGCCGGGCGGGTGGCCGGAGCGCTGTTCGTCGTGGCCGCAGCGCTGGTCTCGCGCGACCACGTCAGCGCGGCGGCCCGGCGCGTCGGCATGGTCCCGGCGGCAGGCGTGCTGGCCGCGCTGGTCGCGGTGTTCCTACCGATCGCGGACCGGCTGCCGCTGGCCTTGGACCCCGACCAGTCGCCGGTGAGTGCCGCGCGCCCCGCCGTGGTCGGGCACCCGGTCCTGATCGGCGCCCAAACCCTCAGCATGGCGTGCTTTGTCGTCGCCGCGTGGGCGTTCACCGTCCAGGCGGCACAGCACCGAGACGAGCTGCTGCGCTGGCTGGGGCCGGCGTGCGCGGTGAACGCCTTCGCGCGACTCAACTACGTGCTGTTCCCGTCCGTCTACTCGGACTGGCTCTACAGCGGTGACCTGCTGCGTACCGCGTCGTACCTGCTCCTGCTGGTCGGCTCCGCCCGGGAGATCCGCCAGTACTGGGCGTCTCAGACCCAGCTCGCCCTGGCCGAGGATCGCCGGCGCCTGGCGCGGGAGCTGCACGACGGAGTGGTGCAGGAGCTGGGGTACATCCGGTCGCAGAGCCACCGGTTCCGCGCTCTCGACGGCGTCCGCGCCGACCGAGTCATCGACGCCTGCGACCGTGCGCTTGCCGAGGCGCGGGAGGCGGTGGACGTTCTCGCCCAGGAGCGCCCCGCCCCGCTCTCGGTGGTGCTGCGCCACTCCGCACAGCAGGTCGCCCAGCGGTACGACGTCGTACTGGACCTGGCTTTGGACGACTCCGTCGGCGCTGAGACACAAACGACTCACGCACTTCTGCGGATCGCGCGGGAGGCGATGTCGAACGCCGTCCGCCACGGTGGCGCGAGCCGCATCGCGCTCCAGTTACGTGACGATGGCGACTCCCGGGTCCTCACGGTCCGCGACGACGGGTGCGGCTTCGACGTCTCGGAGGCACTTCACCGACGCAGCGGGTTCGGACTGACCAGCATGCGGCAGCGAGCGCAGGGTTTGCCGGGGCGGCTGCACATCGCATCCGAGCCGCAACACGGCACCGAGATCACGGTCAGGTGGTAAGACGACATGACACGCGTCGTGATCGCTGACGACCATCCCCATCTCCGCGCCGACGTCCGCGAGGCGCTGGAGGACGGCGGCTTCGCCGTCGTTGGGGAGGCCGCCGACGCCGACGAGGCCGTGGCCCTGAGCCTCGCGCACCGTCCGGACGTGGCGCTGCTCGACATCCACATGCCCGGCAACGGGATCCGCGCGGCGCGCGACATCAGCCAGCGGCTGCCGGAGACCGCCATCGTCATGCTCACGCAGTCACAGGACGACGCAGACCTCTTCGACGCGCTGCGGGCGGGCGCACGTGGGTACCTGCTCAAGGGCATGGACCCGGCCCGGCTTCCCCTCGCGCTCAGCGGGGTGCTCTCCGGGGAGGCCGCGATACCGAGGCCGCTCGTCGCCCGGATCCTCCACGAGTTCCGGGCGCCGGCACGGCGCACCCTGGGCCGCAAGACCGCCGCCGCGGCCCGGTTGAGCGCCCGCGAGTGGGAGGTGATGGAGCTGCTCAGCCAGGGCTGCAGCACTGAAGAGGTGGCGCAGCGGCTGTTCCTCGCGCCGACGACCGTCCGGGTCCACGTCTCGTCGGTGCTGCGCAAGCTCCGGGTCAAGGACCGGGAGAGCGCGTTCGACGTGCTCCGCGGCGAGTGAAGCAC
>JALYMZ010000089.1 GCA_030773435.1 Actinomycetota bacterium
CCGGCAGGCCCTCCGGTGGAGACCGTGGCCGTGGACCAGGCCACGGGTGTGCAGGCGACCGCCGGCCTCGTCGACCACACCTGGGGCATGGAGATCGAGCTGTCGGCGTCGGGACTGGAGGACGGCGCGCGGTACGCCGTGACGGTCGTCGGCCGGGACGGGCGGCGGCACGACTCCGGTTCGTTCCTCGGCACCGGAGCGCGCGAGCTCAACTGCGAGATGACGTCGGCGGTGCTACGGGAGGACGCCCGCGCCTTCGCGGTGCGCGATGCCGCGGGCCGGGTCGTGATCCGGGCGCGGTTGGCCGCCGTCTGAACCCGCGGGCGGGAACCGTGGGCGCGGCGGCGGCGTCGTACCTGCATGGCGAGACAGCGGCCTCGGCGGGCACGCCGGCTGTCGTCGGTGGTCTCCGTCGTCGGGTGTGCCGTCGCCGCACTTGTCGCCGGCGGCGCGACGGCGCACGCGTCCTGCGCGGCGGCCCCGATCGACAACCTCACGAGTAGCCAGCAGCCGGTGTTCGTCGGCACCGCCGTCGCCCAGCGCGGCGGGTTCACGCGCTTCACCGTGCACGAGGTGTGGCGCGGCCCCGACCTGGCCGACTCGGTGTGGGTGCAGACCGGTCAACGGCAGGCTCCATGGCCGCTCAGCCTGTTCGTCGGCGTGGGCAGTTCCACGGACGCCAACGTCCGCACCGGTGCCAGCTACCTCGTCGGCACGTACGGCGGGTTCCGGACCGACGCGTGCCTGATGGTTTCTCTGGACGACGTCTCTGACGCTGCCGGGTTACGGCCGGGCCCGGTCCGTGCACCTGTCCCGGCCGGCAGGTCGGGCGCCGAACCGCCGCCGGACCCCTGGGTACTGACCAGCGCCGCACTGCTGCTCGCGGTCGGCGGCGTCGGAGCGCTGGTGTGGCGGCGCCGCGGCTGAGCGTCACCTCAGGCGTCGGACTCCGGAGCCAGTCGCTGCGCCAGCCAGGCCAGCGACAGCGGGTAGCGCCAGTCGATGCCGCCGTGCGCCGCGTCGTACGTCTCAAAGCGCACGTCCTCGACGCCGATCCTCGCCAGGGCGTCGACCATCGCCTGCGCCCCCAGGTCGAGGAACCACTCGTCGCGGGTGCCGGCGTCGATCCAGATGCCGCGCTGGCGGCGCAGTGCGTCGGCGTACCGCGGCACCATGCGCACCGGGTCCCACTCCAGCCAGCGCGCCCACACGTCGTCGCGCAGGCGCCCGCTGCGCGGGTCGAAGGGCAGCCGGAGGTGACCGTCGGGGTCGCAGGAGAAGGCCGCCGAGCAGCCCAACGTGAGCAGCAGCCCCGGGTCGGCGGTCTTGGTGAAGCCCGGCCGCGACCGGAAGTCCGCCCACCACGCCCAGATGTCGGCGTCGTAGTCACGCAGCGCCCTCGTGGCCTTGGCGAACTCGCCGAGGTAGCAGTACTCGTACAGCGCGTCGCCGGCGTGCGAGGCCAGCGCTCCGAACAGGTCCGGGCGCAGCATCGGCGTGATGAACGCGCCGAAGCCGCCGCTGGACTTGCCGCTGATGCCCCGGTGCGCGGGCGCGTCGATGGTCCGGTAGTGCGCGTCGACCCACGGCACCACGTCGTCGCAGAGGTAGCTGTGGTATTTCCCGGTGCCGGGGGAGTCGACGAACTGCGAGCCGCCGTACGTCGTCCACGCGTCGACGAACACGACGATCGTCGGTGGTGCCTCACCTCGGGCGAACACGGCGTCCGCGGCCTCCGGGAACGTCAGCCGGTACGGGCTGCGGTTGTCCCACATCGCCAGGTGGCCGGTGTAGCCCTGCAGCACGTAGATGCTGGGGTAGCGGCGGTCTGGGTCGTCGTCGTAGCCCGGCGGCACGTACACGGTGAGTGGTCGCTCGGCCGGGTCGTCGAGGGGGTTGCCCCGCAGCTGGCCGAAGGACACGACGTGGCGGTCGAGCCGACCGGACAGGTCTGCGGACCAGGGCAGCGGCATGAATGCTCCTCGAGGGTCGCGGTGGTGTCGGTCGCCCCACCGGCGGGTCGGCACGGCGCGGAGACGGCGGCGCGCGAAGGCCATCGGTACACGTACCCGCCGGCCCGGGCATCAGACAGCATGGCGACGCCGCGCCGGGGGTAAGTCGACCAGGACCAGCAGTCGAGTCTGCAGGAGGAGCGATGACCAGCACCAGCGAGAGCGGCCAGATCACCGGCACCAAGGACAAGGACTACAACCTGATCTGGTTCACTGAGGCCTGCCTGAGTAACGCGCTGCGGCTCGAGACCTACATCCAGGACGCCGAGCGTGACGGTGACTCGGAGCTCGTCGAGTTGTTCCGCAAGGCGCAGGCGGAGAGCCGCAAGGGCGCCGAGCAGGGCAAGCAGCTGCTGACCTCGCGGCTCGGCCAGGGCTGAGCGAGCGCCGGCCGTCGGTCGTCACCCCCGGCCGGGCGTGAGGACCTCCTGCACGGCAGCGGCGACGCCGGCCATGCCCCGCGCGAACGGGTGGTACGGCGCGGCCGCTGCCGTGCGGCGCTGGCCGTTGACCCACGCATCTGGACCCGCGCACACGTCGTGACCGCGCGACGGGCCGTAGGTGTCTACGAACCTGGCTCCGGTGGCCCGCGCGGCGGCCCGCAGCGCCGCGTTCAGCCGGCGCTCCACCAGTTCGGCGTACCGGTAGTCCCCGGTCGCGAACGGCAGCACCTGCGGACACGTCCCCCGGGACGGCACGATGCGCGGATAGCCGACCACCAACACCTGGGCGCTCGGCGCCCGGGCGCGCACCACGCGCAGTCCGCGGGTGAGCCGGTCGCGCACGCGGCGCACACTTTCCAGCAGCGCGTCCTCGCCGCCGGCGCGGAAGAACCGCCGGCAGGGCGCGCCGTCGGGGTCGCTCAGCGCGACCACCGGGCACAGCGTGACGATGCGGCCGAAGATCGCGAAGTCGTTGCCGCCGAGGCCGACGGTCACCAGGTCCGTCCGGCCCGACAGCGCCGCCAGCTGCGGCGGCACCCGGTCGCCGGCGGTCCGCTGTCCGGTGCGTAGCTCCGTCGTCGCCGCGCCACTGCAGCTGACGTCGACGAACGACGCCACGTCCAGCCGCTCCGCCAGCACCGACGGGTAGTTGCGGTCGGAGCGGCCGCAGCCGTCCGGGCCGACCTGGCGGGGGATCCCCGGCCCGGCGGTGAAGGAGTCGCCGAGCGCCACATA
>JALYMZ010000090.1 GCA_030773435.1 Actinomycetota bacterium
GCGCCCGGGCGCGCTCCCGGTCGTCCCCGGCAGTGCGGGCCACGGTCTGCACCAACCGGTCGAACGCGTCGTCGACGTGGCCACCGACGAGGTCGGCGTCGGCGGCGCTGATCTGCGCCGCCACGTCGGTCGGGTCGGCCGCTGCCGCCTGGCGCACCGCCGCCAGGTCCATTCCCCGGGTCCGCGCCACCAGCTGCACGCGTGCCAGCCCCACCCGGGCGCCGTCGTCAGCGGGGTGGTCGGAGAGGACCTTCTGGTACGCCGCGGCGGCGCCGTCGAGGTCACCAGCCATCAGGGCGCGTTCGGCGTCGGCGTACCTCGGGTCGCCGCCCTGCGCTTCCGGCTCGGCCGGCTCGCCGCCCTCGGCGCCGCCGGGACGCACGCGTGGCTGCGCCCGCCCGGTCATGCCGTTGGCCACCGCGGTCTGCACCACCTGCTGCAGCACCTGGCGGAGCTCCGCCTCCGGCACCGCCTCCTGGGCGATCGGCGCGAGCTGTCCGCCGAGGGCCACCCCCACCAGTGGCGCGCCCGGCACGCCGACGGCCTGGGCAAGTCGTGGGTGGGCGTCGACGTCGACCGTGGCCAGCAGGACGCGCCCGTCGAACTCGTCCGCCAGCCGTTCCAGGGTCGCGTTGAGCTCGACGGAGGCCGGCACCTGCGGCGACCAGAAACTCAACACCACCGGGTGCTCCAACGAGCGCTGCACCTCGGTCTGGAAGTTGTTCTCGTCCAGCTCGACGCGGTACGCGCCGGTGCCGGTGCCCGGCCCGGCCGCCGGTGCAGTGCCCGGGACAGCCGAGCCGCCGCTGGACGGCTGCTTGAGCGCGGACAGGTCGACCGCACCCGGCCGCGAGAACGACGGAACGCTCATCTGTCTATCTGACCAGAACCGGGTCGCCGGTTCAGAACTGGGCCGGCTCTCGGTACTCGCCCCACTCCGCGCGTAGCGCGTCGCAGATCTCCCCGAGGGTGGCCTCCGCACGCGCGGCGTCGAGCATCGCCGGGATCATGTTGTCGTCGCCACGGCTGACCTCGACGAGGTGGGTGAGGGCTCGGCGTACCGCCGCGTCGTCGCGCTCCGCCCGGCGGCGGGCGAGCACCGACACCTGCTCGGCCTCGACCTGGTGCGACACGCGCAGGATCTCCAGGTCACCGGTGACGCTGCGGCGGTGGCAGTTGACGCCGACGATCTTCTTGTCGCCCTTCTCGAGTGCGGTCTGGTAGCGGAACGCCGCCTCGGCGATCTCGGCCATGAACCAGCCGTCCTCGATGCCGCGCAGGATGCCGGACGTCATCGGACCGATCGTGTGCTCGCGCTGCTCGGAGTGGTCCGTCTCGCCCATCCGGCGGATCCGGGTGAAGATCGCCTCCGCCTCCTCCTCCAGCCGGTCGGTGAGCGCCTCCACATACCACGACCCGCCCAGCGGGTCGGCGACGTTGACGACGCCGGTCTCCTCCATGAGCACCTGCTGGGTCCGCAGCGCGATCTCGGCGGCGCGCTCGGTCGGCAGCGCCAGCGTCTCATCGAGCGCGTTCGTGTGCAGGCTGTTGGTCCCGCCGAGCACGGCGGCGAGCGCCTCCACCGCGGTGCGCACCACGTTGTTGTACGGCTGCTGCGCGGTCAGCGAGACGCCGGCGGTCTGGGTGTGGAACCGCAGCCACTGCGCCTTCTCGGTCGTGGCGCCGTACACGTCGCGTAACCAGCGGGCCCAGATGCGCCGGGCTGCGCGGAACTTGGCGATCTCCTCGAAGAAGTCGATGTGGGCGTCGAAGAAGAAGGACAGTCCGGGCGCGAACCGGTCGACGTCGAGCCCGCGGGACAGCCCCAGCTCGACGTACCCGAACCCGTCGGCCAGCGTGAACGCCAGCTCCTGTGCGGCGGTCGAGCCGGCCTCCCGGATGTGATAGCCGGACACGCTCAACGGCTTGTACGCCGGAATGTCCGCGGCGCAGTACTCCATGAGGTCGCCGATCAGCCGCAGGTGCGGCTCGGGTGCGAACAGCCACTCCTTCTGGGCGATGTACTCCTTGAAGATGTCGGTCTGCAGCGTGCCGTTGAGCCGGCTCAGGTCGGCGCCCTGCCGCTCGGCGGCCACGAGGTACATGCAGAAGATCGGGACCGCCGGCCCGCTGATCGTCATCGACGTGGTGACGTCCTCGAGCGGGATGCCGCCGAACAGCTCGTCCATGTCGGCAGCCGAGTCGATCGCCACCCCGCAGTGGCCGACCTCACCGAGGCTCTTGGGGTCGTCGGAGTCGTGCCCCATCAGCGTGGGCATGTCGAACGCCACCGACAGCCCACCGCCGCCGGCGTCGAGGATCATCTTGTAGCGCTCGTTGGTCTGGGTGGCGCTGCCGAAGCCGGCGAACTGCCGGATCGTCCAGGTGCGCCCGCGGTAGCCGGTGGGGTACAGCCCGCGGGTGAACGGGAACTCCCCCGGCCAGCCGATCCGCTCCAAGCCCGGCACGGCGTCCTCGTCGACCGGACCATAGACCGGGTCGACCTCGACGCCCGACAGCGTGGTGAAGTCGGCGTCGCGCACCGGCGACGCGGCGTAGCGGCGCTGCCAGCGTTCGCGCCCGGTGCTTGCGGTCGGAGGTCGCTCGTTCATCAGGGTCTCCTTCGCCGTACGACGGCCTGCCCCCACCTGGAAATACTAGGACGCCCAACTAATGTGGGCCAAGCACGCGCAGAGTCAGAAGTCGCCGGCGGCGGCCCGCAGCGGCCGCAGCAGCGCGGTCAGCTGCTCCAGCTGCGCCCCGTCCAGTGCGGCGAGCGCGAACCGCGCCGCCACCAGGTCGGCGGTGGCGGCCTCCACCACCGCACGGCCCGGCTCGGTGATCTCGGCCAGGACCGCGCGACGGTCCTGCGGGTGCGGCCGGCGGCGTACGAACCCGGCGGCCTCCAGCCGGTGCACGATCGAGGTCACCGACGTGGCGTGCACCTGCAACCGCTCGCCCATCTTGCCCAGCGGCAGCGAGCCGCGCCGGCTGAACGTGAGCAGCACCAGCGCCTCATAGCGCGCGAACGTCAGCCCGTGCGGGCGCAGGATCTCGTCGAGCTCGGCCAACACGAGCTGCTGCACCCGCATCAGCGACGTGACCGCGCGCATCTCCGGTACCGCCTCCCACCGCAGGCCCCACTGCCGCGCGGCCTCCTCGATCGGGTCGAACGGCAAGGCGTGGCGACGGCGCGGCATCGCTCAGAACACCGGTCGTGGCCCGCGCAGACCAGAGCGCTGGATCACCCGCTGGATCGTCAGGTCTCGCTCGTCCGGACGCCCGACGTAGCGGATGTCGCGCAGCCCCTGCTCCTGTGCCGCGGACTCGAAGACGAAGTGTCCGTAGCGCAGCAGCCGACCCGTGAACGGCTTCTCCACGGAGATGTCGAGGATGCGGGCGATCGGCACGGTGGCCAGGCGCTGCGAGAGCACCCCGCGGATGCGGAACACCCGCATGTTGGTGATGACGAACCGGTCCATGTGCTCGTTCAACGCCCGCCACCCGGCGTGCGCGACGAGCGCGGCCGTGAGCAGGAGCGGGAGCCAGGCCACCTCGACGCGGCTGACCAGGAACAGCGCGACCATCAGCAGCGCCGCGCCGCACTCCGCCAGCGGCACGAGGTACACGACCCAGTGGTGGCGCACCTCGTCGACGACGACCTCGCCCTCGTCGCAGAGCAGGTGCTCGCAGATGCGCGGGTCGGCGAAGGTCCGCCGCAGCCAGGCGAGCATGGCGCCTGCCGCGTCAGTCCACGAGCGCGGTGACGAAGCGGATCAGCTGCTCGAAGGCGCTGCCCACGGCCGCGACCGCCCCGCGGATGGCGTCTGCCGCCCCCACCGGTTGGGTGAGCAGGTAGAAGGCGGCGAACGCCACGACCGCAAGCGCCACCGCCTTCTTGGTCACGCGGGTCATTCCTCCTCCGCTCGTCGACGACCCGGACCCCAGCGCAGGGTGTCCCTCCTCGGTTGTACCGCAGCAGCGGTACGCCGTGGCTCAGGCGCGCCCGGGAACCGTCGCACCGACAACTGTCAGGTCGCCGGCCGCGACAGCCGGTCGACGGATGGCTGACAACGTCACCCGAAGGCCTCGACGACACGGTCCGCAGCCCGGTAGGGGTCGGTGGTCCCGGCGACGACGGCGGCGGCCAGCCGATCGAGCCGCTCGTCGCCGTGCAGGTTGCCGAACCGCTCCCGCAGCGTGGTCAGCGCGATCGCCTCGATCTCCTCACGGGCCCGCCGGCGCCGACGCCTCTCGAGCTCGCCGTGCTCGCTCATCCACGCTCGGTGCGCCTCGATCGCCGCGAGGAGCTCGTCCACGCCCGTGCCGGCGTGCGCCACGGTCTTTACGATCGGGGGTCGCCAGCCGTCCGGCACCCGCTCGGCCAGCGCCAGCATCGCCCGCAGGTCGCGGGCCACCTGGTCGGCGCCGTCACGGTCGGCTTTGTTCACCACGTAGACGTCGCCGACCTCGAGGATCCCCGCCTTCGCCGCCTGGATGGCGTCACCCATCCCGGGCGCGAGCAGCACCAGCGTGGTGTCGGCCAGCCCGGCCACCTCCACCTCCGACTGTCCCACGCCGACCGTCTCCACGAGGACGACGTCGCACCCGGCGGCATCCAGCACCCGCAGCGCCTGCGGTGTGGCCCAGGCAAGGCCCCCGAGGTGTCCCCGGGTGGCCATGGACCGGATGTAGACCGCGCGGTCGGTGGCGTGGTCCTGCATCCGCACCCGGTCGCCCAGCAACGCGCCGCCGGAGAACGGCGACGACGGGTCCACCGCCAGCACGCCGACGCGCTTGCCGGCGGCGCGCAGCGCGGTGACCAAGGCCGAGGTCGAGGTCGACTTGCCGACCCCGGGCGCGCCGGTGATCCCCACGATCTGCGCGTGACCGGCGTGCGGAGCCAGTTTCGCGCTGACCTCGCGCAGCAGCGGCGAGGCGTCCTCGACCAGCGAGATCAGCCGGGCCACCGCCCGCGGATCGCCGTCGCGGGCCCGCTCGACGAGCGCGTCGAC
>JALYMZ010000091.1 GCA_030773435.1 Actinomycetota bacterium
CCGCGCAGGCGCTCAAGGCGGCCTCCCTCGGCGCCGCGGTCGCGCTGCTCGGCGTGGTGGTCGGCGCCGCCGTCGCCCGCCGCGGGTCCGGGTGATGAGCGGTCGGATCCGTATCGGCATCGACACCGGCGGCACGTTCACCGACGTCGTCGCGCTGGACGAGTCGTCCGGCCGGCTGGTGACGACCAAGACCCCGTCGACGCCGGCCGACCCGGCCTACGGGTTCATGAACGCCGTACACAGGGTGCTGGCGCTGCTGGACGCGGACGGCAGTGACGTCAGCGCGGTCAGTCACGGCACCACGGTCGCGACGAACCAGCTGCTCGAGGGCCGGGTCGACCCGATGGGGTTCGTCACCACCGAGGGCTACGCGCACGTGCTGGAGATCGCGCGGCAGTCGGTTCCGGACGGCTACGGCAACTCCTACTTCTGGGTCAAGCCCGACCGGATCGTGCCGGCCGACCTGGTGCGCACGGTCGGCGGTCGGCTGGACCACCTGGGCCGGGAGGTGCGGCCGTTCTGCGAGGACGACGCGGTCGCGGCGGCGCGGTTCTTCCGCGACCGGGGGATCGCGACCGTCGCCGTCTGCCTGCTGCACGCCTACGCCAACCCGGCGCACGAGGAGGCGATGCGCGAGGTGCTGCGCGCCGAGCACCCCGACGCGGTGGTGTCGACGTCGAGTGCGGTGCTGCGCGAGTACCGCGAGTACGAGCGGTCGATGACGACGCTGGTCGACGCCGCGGTCAAGCGCCGCCTGGCGTCGTACGTCGACAACATCACGCGCCGCCTGCGGGAGATCGACCGGGCCCCTGCGCCCCGCGCGATTCCCTGCTACGTGATGAAGTCGAACGGCGGGGTGCTGTCCGCGGAGGAGGTCGTGCACCAGCCGATCACGACGGTGCTGTCGGGACCGGCGGCCGGGGCGCTGGGTGCGGCGCTGGTGGCGCGCCGCGCCGGCTACCCGCGGATCCTCACCTGCGACGGCGGCGGGACCTCGACCGACGTGTCCGTCGTGCTCGACGGGGAGCCGACGCTCACCACCGAAGGCAGCGTCGGGCGGTTCCCGAGCAAGATCCCGATGATCGACGTGGTCACCGTCGGCGCCGGGGGCGGGTCGGTCGCGTGGATGTCGCCGGAGGGCTCGCTCAAGGTGGGGCCGCGCTCGGCCGGCGCCGACCCCGGCCCGCTGTGCTATGGCCGCGGTGGCACCGAGCCGACGGTCACCGACGCGCACCTGGTGCTCGGCCGCATCCCGCCGCACCTGCTCGGTGGTGAGGTGCCGCTCGACGTGGCGGCCGCCCGCACCGGGCTGCAGCGGCTCGCCGGCGACCTCGGGCTGTCCCTGGAGGAGTGCGCGGCCGGTGTCCTGGAGATCTCGGCGTGGAACCAGGCCAACGCGCTGCGCCAGATCACGGTGAAGCGGGGCCTGGACGTGCGCGACTTCACGATGACGACCTTCGGCGGGTCGGGGTCGCTGCTGCTGTGCCGGCTGGTCGACGTCCTCGGGCTGCCCGCCGTACTCGTCCCGCGCGACCCCGGCAACCTGTCGGCGTTCGGCCTGCTGACCGTCGACGTCAAGAACGACTACGTGCGCACGCTGGTGGCGCGGCACGACCGGCTCGACCTCGGCGCGGTCGCCGAGGTGTACGACGACCTGCGGGCGCAGGCCGCGGGTGCGCTGGACCGCGAGGGCTTTCCCGCGGACCAGCACCGGTTCCAGCGCAGCGCCGACCTGCGGTACTTCGGCCAGGCGTTCGAGGTCTGGGTGGACGTTCCGGACGGGCAGGTCGACGACCGGCTCGGCGACGCGGTGGCCGACGCGTTCCACAGCGCGCACGAGCGGCTGTACGGCTACTGCTTCCGCGGCAACCCCAGCCAGCCGGTGGAGTGGGTGAACCTGCGGGTGACCGGGATCGGCCCGATCCGCCGGCCCCCCGTCCCCGAGCTGCCGCCGGGGGACGGCGACCCCGGCCGGGCGCGCACCGGCGAGCGGCCGGTGTTCTTCGACGACTGGCGGCAGACGCCGGTGTTCTGGCGGGCCGGCCTCGCGGCCGGTGACCGGCTGGAGGGACCGGCGGTGGTGGAGGAGTTCGGCGCCACGGTGCCGCTGCATCCGGGGTTCACCGCGGCCGTAGACCGCTGCGGCAACCTCTGCGTCACCCGTGACCCGGCCGGGGCGGCGCGATGAGCGCCCCCTCCGCCGTCGACGGCGCCGGCGTCCACCGCGGCAAGGGTGTCGACCCGGTCCTGGTCGAGGTGGTGGCCGGCTCCCTGGCCTCCATCGAGCGCGAGGTGGAGACCGCGATCGCGCGCACCTCGCGGTCGCCGATGATCCGCGACGCGCACGACTTCCGCGCCGGGATCCACGACCGCAAGCTGCGCAAGCTGACCGGGCGCTCCTACTCGGCGCTGCCGCACCCGGTCGTGCGGGACTTCCCGATGGAGACGATGCGCCCGGGGGACGTGTTCTTCCACAACGACGTCTACCTGTCCGAGGGCGGCATCGGCCACCTGCCCGACCTGTGCGTCACCGTCCCGGTGTTCCACGACCGCGGGGAGGGGCCGGAGGTGGTGGCGTTCGTGCAGGCGTTCGGGCACCACGACGACATCGGCGGCGCCGTGCCGGGGTCGATGCCGTCGCACGCGACCAGCGTGTTCGAGGAGGGGCTGATGGTCCCGCCGATCCGGCTGTGGGACGCCGGGGTGCCGAACGCCGCGGCGCTGCGGATCATGACCCGCAACTCGCGCATGCCCGAGTCCCTGGCCGCCGACCTCGACGCCGAGTGCGCGGCCTGCCTGATGGGCGCCCGGCGGCTCGGTGAGCTGTTCGGCCGCTACGGGCGCGACGACGTCGAGGCGTGCTTCGACGCGCTGATCGACGCCACCACCGAGACCTACCGGCGCGAGGTCGTCGCGCGGATCCCCGCGGGCACCTACACGTGGGAGGACTACGCCGAGCACGACGGCGTCGACCCGCCGAGGCTGCACACTCAGCGGATCACGATGACCGTCGACCACTCGGCACCGGCGCCGCTGCTCCTGGACTTCACCGGGACCAGCCCGCAGGCCAAGGGGCCGATCAACCACTGCGGGGACTACGCCGACGGTAACTTCCTGAAGAAGTGGCTAGCGCCGGTGCTGCGGAACCTCGCCGAGACCCCGGAGCGGATGGCGCAGCTGGACGTCAACGAGGGCGTGGTGCCGTTGATCGAGATGCGCTTCCCGCCGCCGGGAACGCTGCTCACCCCGATCTTCCCGGCGCCGACGAACGCCCGCACGTTCGTCATCCTGCGGCTCCTCGGCGTGCTCGCCGGGGTGCTGGCGAAGGCGGTGGCCGGGCGAATGCCGGCCGACCAGGAGACGATCCGCTACACCGGCGTCTACGGGCTGGACGCGAACGGCGAGCCGTATCTGATGCGCGAGATCTTGGGTGGCGGCTCGGGGGGCCGGTACTACGCGGAC
>JALYMZ010000092.1 GCA_030773435.1 Actinomycetota bacterium
GTCCACCGAAGAGGCGACCCGGCCCGTGGATCCGAGGAGGCCGGCCTCGCGTAGCCGGTTTCCGAGGGAGGTGCACTTACTGCCCTGTCGGCGTGGCGAATGGTGCCGGGCTCGGGACGGCGGCGCCAGGTGGCCATCTGCAGGGTGTCGACGACCAGGTCCGAGCGCATGTGGTGGGCAATCGACCAGCCCACGACCTGGCGGGTGAACACGTCCAGCGCCGCGCAGCAGTAAACCTTCCCGGCCCGCTTGCGATGCTCTGTGATGTCGGTGCACCACAACAGGCCAGCTCCGGCAGCAGCGAGCTTCCGTTGCACGAGATCCCCATGGACTGCCTCAGCCGGCCGGTGGCCTCGACGCTTGTGCTGGTTGCGATCCCGCGGCCCCAGGACAACCCCAGCAGCCGGGCCACCCGACTGCGGCCGACCCGGGCACCCGGCCCGAGCCGGCTCGTCATGGCCGAGCCCAGGGACGTGGGTGGATGACCAGGGCCACCTCGTGATCCGGTGGCAGCACTCTAGGTGTTCTATGCCGCGAGGTTGTTGACACCGGCGGGTAGGCGACTGGCTGGGGGTCTGCCCTTGAGTGCGGTGTGGGGTCGAGCGTAGTTGTAGCGGTCCAGGAAGTCTTGCAGGGTGGCGGCGCGTTCGGCGTTGCTGGACCAGGCCCGTTGGTAGGCCCACTCGCGGGCCAGGGTGCGGTGGTAGCGCTCGACCTTGCCGTTGGTCTGCGGCCGGTAGGGCCGTGTCCACTTGTGCTTGGTGCGGCTCTTGGCCAGCGCGGCGTTGAACAGCAGCGAGCGGTAGCAAGATCCGTTGTCGGTGAGCACCCGGCGGATGCGCTTGATCCCGTGCCGCTTGAAGAACTTCACCGCGCGTTCCCAGAATCCTGCGGCGGTGGCGCCCTTCTCGTCGATGAGCTCCTCGGTGTAGGCCAGTCGGGAGTGGTCATCGACCGCGGAATGCAGGTACACGTAGCCGGCGCGGGCTCCGGCGGTCTTGGCCCGGTCGGCGGCCCGATGCTGGGCCGAGCCGCGGCCGTGGACCCGCCAACCCCCGCCATCGGGGATCCGGCCGATCTTCTTCACATCCACGTGCACCAGATCCCCGGGACGGTCCCACTCGTAGCGGATCACCGGCTCGCGCAGGTCCTCGCCGGTGACGTCGAGGTCACGCAGCCGCGAGACGCCGTGGCGTACCAAGATCCGGTAGATCGTGGACGCCGGCAGCGTGATGTTCTCCTCGGCGAGCTTGCCGACCAGCTGCACCGGGCCGACCTTGTGCTCGCGGCGCAGTGCGACCACACGCGCCTCGATATCGGGGTCGGTCTGGTTCGGTGAGGTCCACGGGCGGCTGGAACGGTCCTCCAGACCCGCCTCGCCCTCCTCGCACCAGCGGGCGTACCACCGGCCCAGAGTCTGGCGAGCGATCTGGGCCCCGGCCGCCACGTGGCAGATCGGCTGACCGCGATCGACGCGCTCGCACAGGCGGCGACGGCCTTCAGGGGTCAGCGGAGCGTTACGGTGAGACATCGAGGGCCCTTCTTGTCGGCGTGTTTGCTTGGTCGCTTCACACCGAACCCAAGAAGGGCCCTCTTCATCTATCCGGCACGCCGAGCGTCACCAACCTCCCTGGGCAGAACACCTAGTGACGCTCGGACGGGTGCCGATCGAGTTCTACCGAGCCTTCCGTGAAGGCCGGACCGAACGGGACCTCCGAGGCAACCGGTCGGGCGGTGGGTCGTTCTACGTGACGAAGGCTCGCGACCTCGGGCGGGGCTACGTTCGTACGGTCGTCGACGCCCACAGTCGCAGCGTCATCGACTCGGCCACGGCCGCAGCTTACCTGGACGTGAAGGTCAACCAGATCGGGAAGCTCGCTGAGAAAGCCCGGCTGTGACCGTTCCTGATCTCCTGCCGATTCCGTTCTTCTCGTTCGACACCTCGGCGTTCATCAATGGCCAGCGCGACCTCTTTCGGACGACGACGTTCGGGCCGCTCTGGGACGCGATCGCGAAGATGATCGAGGCCCAAGAGATCCTCGCCGTCGACGAGGTGAAGTGGGAGATCCGCCGCAAGGACGACGACGTCGCCAAGTGGGTGCGTTCGCAGCGCGGGCTATTCGTTCCGCTGGAACACGACGTCCAAAAGGCCACCAAGGACGTGCTGACGGCCTGCCCGCGCCTCATGGCGCAGCATGGCGCCAACCGCAACTCTGCCGACCCGTTCGTGGTCGGGCTCGCGCTTGCCCGCGGTGGGACGGTCGTCACCCAGGAGACCCCGGCCAACAGCTCGCGGAAGCCTCGCATCCCAGACGCCTGCATCGCGGTGGACGTTCATTGGATGACGCTGCCGGACTTTGTCGACGCCCAGGGGTGGCAGATCAGTATCGGGTGAGACGCATCGAATGGCCTCGAGGCGGACGCCCGCTCCCCTTCTACTCCCGGCTCATCAACTCCCGTGCCTTCCAGTGCCCGTGGGTGCGGGTGGATCTGCGTGCGGCGAATCCGACAGCCACCGGGCGAACGCACCGTCGAGCTCGGCCAGAGAGTCGTAGGTGCGCCGGCGCGCATGTGGTCAGGTGGAGGAGCCGGAAGGGTGACCTACTCAGGGACAGGTCTTGACTATTCCCCTAGGAGGACAAGAGCGCTCCCGTGAAGATCACTCCCAGGACGGTTGCAAGGACCAATGCAACCGCTCCGTTTGCAATCTGCCTATTGGAGCCTTTTGCAATCTGACTGCGCCCGGCTACAAGAAGGGCTAGGAAGGCGATCGCAGCCAGGACCGCCAGCACTATAAAGTTCATAGCTCCATATACTACTGGTTCGGCGCTCCACTCGTAGGATTTCGAGCGTGTAGGTGGCGCCTACGGCCAGATGATATCCGACCTCGCCTTATCCGGCTCTTCGTCTCTAACCGTGGGCCGCCGGTCACCCGTGGGCGGTTCGAACTGGTCGAAGTACCGGGCGGCGAGCTCTTCGGTGAGCATGTAGTCGTCGGGATCACTGCCGCGCCGGGCCCGGACGCGGTCAAGGACCGTTTCGCGGTCGGTGGCGAAATAGATTGTCTCTGGCACCACACCTGTGGGAGCCAGCAGTTGGCGGTAGTCGTCTCGCATCCGACGCGACCAGAACGCGAAGTCGAGGACGACGTCGCTCCCAGCGGCAACGAGTTCCAGCAGCCGAGCCCGCAGACCAGCTTCAATGTCGTCGCGGACATCCTGGGGCAACGGCACCATTGAGATCCCGCGATCCCACATCTCCGCATCGAAGGAGAGCCGAACCATTCCCTCGCTCTCCAAGCGCCGGGTACGTCGACTTCCCCGAACCGGACGGACCGCACATGAAGATCACGCGGCTCACCGACGCACCCTACGCGAGGTAGCTGACGGCGGGCCAGCTTCGAAGGCCGAAACCTCTCACCGCGGGCGCGCCAGCTGGAAGTGCCAAATGATCATCAACGGTCCCTGGCACGCCTTCGCCGCCCTGGGCACCAAATCCATCAGCGACCACGGCCACTCCTGCCACGGACCGACGGTGGGGTTGGGTGGCGAGGTCGCCGGCTCTTCGTCAGCCGCAGCTCGCGGTTCTTCACAACGCCTAACCTCCAGCCCGAGCGGAAGGGCGGCTCGCAAAAAGTCACCTGGCGTGTGGCGATGGGCCGGGACGACCATCGGCTCGCCGGCAGGTCCAACCGCCTTGACAACGGACCCCTGGAGCACCCGCTCATGGTGCACGTCAGACAGGACGAGATGGCCGCCGGGGCGCAGAACCCTGGCGAATTCGGCCATCACCGGCTCCAGTTCGGGCACATGCGTCAGCGCCAGGGCAGATACGACGACGTGCACCGCGTCGTCTGGCAGCGGCAGCCCGTGCAGGTCGCCGAGCACAAAGCTCGCCTGGGGCACCCGCACGCGGGCGCGGAGCAGCATCTGTCGTGAGCCGTCCACGCCGATGACCCGATGCCCCCGGTCCGCCAGATATGCCGCGAACCTGCCGGTGCCACAGGCCGCATCCAAGGTGAGGCCGGGGGGCTGCGCGTCCAGGATCTCGTGCACGACCGGCTCGTCGAAGTCGAACAGGTTGTTGCGCGGCTCGTCGTACGTCTGCGACCACTGCCGGTACGCCGTCGCGGTGTCCGCTCGCGCCACCATCACGCCCGGGTGGTTGGCGAGGGACTCGTCGTCGACCAGCCGGCGAACCTCGGAGAGCCGCGCCTCGACGAACTCCCGCCCGTAGTCACCGACCCACCCCCTCAACAGGGCGACGCCTTCGATGCCGAGCAGATAGGCCAGCGGGTGCTGGTAGATCATCGGTGCACGCTGCCCGGAGCGCGGGCGACAAAGACGTACTCCCGGCTGTCCTCGCCGAACGGCTCGCCGGCGAACCCGCCGTACAGCGCCGCGAGCTCGAGCCCGGTGACGTCGAGCAGGCCCAGCCACTCGTTCTTGGTGGCCCACCACAGCGAGCTCGTCGCCCCGTCGTCGAGGACGATGTCGACGCGGTTGTCGCCCACCGCGTAGCAAACGGTGTGCGGCACGGGCTCCTGCTGGTGCTGACCGTCGAGCCGGGCGGCGATCCGGTGATCGAAGGTGAAGGCGTTCCAGGCGAACCGCCCACCCGGCTGGAGTGAGGCAACTACGCGCTCGAAGGTGCGGCGGCGGTCGGCCCAGGTCGGCAGGTGCAGCAGCGAGCGGAACGGGCAGTAGATCAGCGCCGCCGGCTCGTCCAGGGCAAGGTCGCGCATGTCGCCCTCGCGCAAGTCGAGCTCGACCCCTGCAGCGACCGCTCTGCTCCGGGCCTGTTCCAGCATCGCCGGCGAGGAGTCGATGCCGATGACTGGGCGACCGGTCGCCTGGGCGACCGGGATCGCGACCCGCCCACTGCCGACCGCCAGCTCGAGGAGCGGGCCGTCGACCTCTTGGGCCAGCGAGACGTAGAACGCCACGTCGGCGGTCATGTGGGCCGACCATTCGTCGTACCGGTTCGCGAACGACTCGTCCCAGCTCATCCGCACACAGTTGCACCCGGCAAGCCGCCGAAGCCACCGGAAATCCGCCCACGTGTTGCAGGCAATGCTTCGAGATCTGCGCGTTGCCGGCGCTTGAGTAGCCCGCCTCTCCGCGGTTGGCGCCGGCCAGGCCGCACACTGTCGTTTCGCAACATGGCCTGCATGGCGCCGCGCGACCGAGTCACCGAGCACCGCCGTCGGATGCGCCAGCGCGGTCGCCGAAGCGGTCCGGGTCAGCGATCGAGCGCCGGGCTGTCGATTCGGCGGCCGCCTACGCCCGTTACGTTGCGGCAGTGCTCACCGCCAAATGAATCGGCTTCGCCGGCGCTCGCTGCACGGGCTACTCTCGATATCGGCAACTGTGAGGAGTGACGACCCTCGGCCCAGAGCGTTCCTGAAGTGGCACGTTCCTGAAGTGGCAAGCGGTCGCCCGCGCGTATCGGCGTACCGACGAGAGGCCGACGGCACGTCGGCGAAGGTGTGGTGGTACCGCGACTTGGCCCCCGCCCACACCTCCAGGGCTTCCGCTACCTGGAGGAATGATGAGGCCACCTGTACCTTCCCGCACCCTTGCCGCCGAGCTTGCCAGTGCAGAACCGGGGAGCAGCGTGACCCTGATGGGTCATGTCCACCGGCGCCGTGAACTGGCGGCCGTGACCTTCCTGGTGCTGCGCGATCGCTCCGGACTGGCGCAGGTCGTGCTGCGCCCCGAGGAGGTGCCGCCCGGCGGCCTTCCGCCCGAAGAGACCGCAGTCAAGGTGGCCGGGCTCGCGACACGGAACGGCCAAGCCCCCGGCGGCGTCGAGGTCACTGCGCCGACCGTCACCCTGCTCACAGAGCCAGCCCAGACCCCGCCGGTCGAGCTATGGCGTCCCTCGCTATCGGTTGGCCTACCGACCCTCCTCGACCATGCCCCGGTGACCTGGCGTCACCCGGCACAGCGAGCCAAATGGGAGTTGGCGGCCGCGAGCCTGAGGGGCTTCCGCCGGGCGCTCGACGACGCGGGCTTCACCGAGGTCCAGTCCCCGAAACTGGTCGAGTCCGCGACCGAGTCCGGCGCGAACGTGTTCCCGGTCGACTACTTCGGTCGACCCGCCTACTTGGCGCAAAGCCCACAGTTCTACAAACAGCAGTTGGTCGGAATCTTCGAGCGCGTCTACGAGGTCGGGCCGGTATTCCGGGCCGAACCGCACGACACGGTCCGGCACCTGGCCGAGTACGTCTCCCTCGATGTCGAGCTCGGTTTCATCCGTGACCACCGTGACGTGCTCGCGGTGTTGCGTGAGGTGCTCGCGGGGATGGTCGCTGGCATGCGCCAGCACGGCGCCGATGCGGTCGAGCGCCTTGGCGTCACACTCCCCGTCATTCCACACGAGATTCCTGTCATCCACTTCGTCGACGCGCTCCGCCGAGTCGGCGCACCGTCCGATGAACCCGACCTCGCTCCGGAGCACGAGCGCGCACTAGGCGCGTGGGCCAAGGAGGAATTCGGCAGCGATCTGCTGGTCGTCGAGGGGTATCCGCTGCGAACGCGGCCGGTCTACACCCACGGTTGGACCGGCGAGCCGATCGAAGGCGGTCCGTGGACGAACAGCTTCGACGTCATCTTTTGTGGGCTCGAGTTGGTGACCGGCGGGCAGCGACTGCACCGCTACAACGACTACCTGGCCGCCATCGAGGCACGCGGGGAATCGCCGTCAGCGTACGCGTCCTACCTGCAGGCCTTCGCCCACGGCATGCCGCCACACGGGGGCTTCGCGATCGGGCTGGAACGCTGGATCGCCCGGCTCGTCGAGGCGACCAACATCCGCGAAGTGACGCTCTTCCCGCGAGACCTGCAGCGGCTCGCGCCATAGCGTTCTCAGTGACTCACCACGGTTGCCGAGGGCCCGGTCCAGAACGGCCGCCACCCGGTCCTCGGGGCCGGGCTTCTCGCTACTCCCGCCTCTTTCAACTCCCGTTCCTGCCCAGTTCCGACACGGTCAGTCACCGGGCACTCAACATATGAGAGAACTCGTCTCACGGTGTCCGCGACCCTCCTCAGGTACCGACGTAGGCCGCGAGGTGCTCGCCGGTGAGAGTAGAGCGGGAGGCGGCGAGGTCGGCGGGTGTGCCCTCGAACACGATCCGGCCGCCGTCGTGACCGGCGCCGGGGCCGAGGTCGATGATCCAGTCGGCGTGCGCCATGACCGCCTGGTGGTGCTCGATGACGATGACCGACTTGCCTCCGTCGACGAGCCGGTCGAGCAGGCCGAGCAGCTGTTCGACGTCGGCGAGGTGCAGGCCGGTGGTCGGCTCGTCGAGGACGAACACGTCACCCTTCTCGGCCAGGTGGGTGGCGAGCTTGAGCCGTTGCCGCTCGCCGCCGGACAGCGTGGTGAGCGGCTGGCCGAGGGTGAGGTAGCCGAGCCCGACGTCGGCGAGCCGGTCAAGGACGGCGTGCGCGGCCGGCGTACGGGCGTCGCCGGCGCCGAAGAACTCCTCGGCCTCGGTCACCGACATCGCGAGCACCTCGCTGATGTCCCGGCCGCCCAGCGTGTACTCCAGCACCGACGCCTGGAACCGCTTCCCCTCGCACTCCTCGCACGTGGTGGCGACGCCGGCCATCATCGCCAGGTCGGTGTAGACGACCCCGGCGCCGTTACAGGACGGGCAGGCGCCCTCGGAGTTGGCGCTGAACAGCGCCGGCTTCACGCCGTTGGCCTTGGCGAACGCCTTGCGGATCGGGTCGAGCAGCCCTGTGTACGTCGCCGGGTTGCTCCGCCGCGAACCGCGGATCGCAGCCTGGTCGATCACCACCACACCGTCCCTGCCCGCCACGGAGCCGTCGATCAGCGAGCTCTTGCCGGAGCCGGCGACACCCGTCACCACGCAGAGCACGCCGAGCGGGATGTCTACGTCCACGCCCTTGAGGTTGTGCGTCGCCGCGCCGCGCACCTCCAGCGCGCCGGAGTACGAACGCACCGACGCCTTGACGGCAGCCCGGTCGTCGAGGTGGCGACCGGTCGTGGTGTCACTTCTCCTCAGCGCGTCGACGGTTCCCTCGAACACCACCTCTCCCCCGGCAGCGCCGGCGCCGGGGCCGAGGTCGACGACATGGTCGGCGATCGCGATGGTCTCGGGCTCGTGCTCCACGACGAGGACGGTGTTGCCCTTGTCGCGCAGCCGCAGCAGCAGGTCGTTCATCCGCTCGACGTCGTGCGGGTGCAGCCCGATCGTCGGCTCGTCGAACACGTAGGTCACGTCGGTCAGCGACGACCCGAGGTGGCGGATCATCTTGGTGCGCTGTGCCTCTCCGCCGGACAGAGTGCCCGAAGGCCGGTCGAGCGAGAGGTATCCCAGTCCGATCTCCGCGAACGAGTCGAGGAGGCGCTGCAGCCCGGTGAGCATCGGGGACACCGACGGTTCTTCCAGGCCGCGGACCCAGTCGGCCAGGTCGCTGATCTACATCGAGCAGACGTCGGCGATGTTCCTGCCCTTGATCCTCGAGGACCGGGCCTCCCTGCTGAGCCGGGTGCCGTCGCACTCGGGGCAGGTCGTGAACGTTACCGCCCGCTCCACGAAGGCGCGGACGTGGGGCTGCAGCGCGTCGACGTCCTTGGAAAGCATCGACTTCTGGATCTTCGGGATCAGCCCCTCGTACGTCAGGTTTATCCCGTCGACCTTGATCTTGGTCGGCTCCTTGTGGAGGAGGTCGTACCGCTCCTTCTTGGTGTACGCGCGGATCGGCTTATCCGCGTCGAAGAAGCCGCAGCCGCGGAAGATGCGGCCGTACCAGCCGTCCATGCTGTAGCCGGGGACCGTGAGGGCGCCCTCGTTGAGCGACAAGCTGTCGTCGTACAACGCAGACAGGTCGAAGTCGGTGACCGAGCCCGTGCCCTCACAGCGCGGGCACATGCCGCCCTGGTAGACCGCCTGGCGGACGACGGTCTTCTCTTGCTTGCCGCCCTTCTCCGTCTTCATCACGCCGCTCGCCGTGCGGGTAGGGACGTTGAAGGCGAACGCCGTCGGGGAGCCGATGTGCGGCTGCCCGAGCCGGCTGAAGAGGATGCGCAGCATGGCGTT
>JALYMZ010000093.1 GCA_030773435.1 Actinomycetota bacterium
CGCCGACCGACCCCGACCACCCGCTGGAGCGGCGCGACCTCTGAGCCGCGGCGTCCCCCCGCCCGCAGTCGAGCGGCCCGGAGCCCGTCAGCGCCGGGCCTCGATCCACGCGTCGATCCGCTCCCACCAGTCGAACAGCCAGTCGATCTGCGGCTCGCGGCCGGCCGGGATCTCCTCTCGCGGCACCCGCCACCACTGCATCACGATCGTCTTGTCCATCGGTAGCTCCCGCCACACGTCGGTGATGGTGAGCAGGTGGTCGAGCCCGGTGTGCGCCACCATCAGGATGTCCGCCTCCGGAGTCGACTGCAGCGCCGCGAGGACTCCGCCCGGCCGCGGCGCCAGCACGTGCCGCATCGCCTCGGCGCGCAGTGCCATCGCCTCGTGGCCGCGGCGGCGCAGCGCCGCGATCGCCCGCTGCCGTCGCCGCGGCGTGAAGTTGCCGCCCTCGGGGAAGATCACGAACGCGTCGTTGTGGTCCAGGGCCGTGGCCAGGCCGGCGATCTGCTGCTCGATGGTGTCGCCGCCGGCGCCGGGGTTCGGCGAGACAAAGCGGCTCGGCAGCCGGTTCAGCAGGACGTCGATCGCCGGGTCCCAGGCCAGGGTGTCCTTGAGCACGACCCTCGCGGCTCACGGCCGTACCAGTTCATCAGCGCGTGCAGCAGGATCAGCGAGTCACCGGGGCCGGCGTGCCGGCAGCAGACGACCAGCGGCTCACCGGGGAAAGCGTCCGGGGCCGGGCCGGCCACCTCCACCGACAGCCGCAGCACCCGGCGCGCCTCCCGGAACAGCAGCGCCAGATAGGTCTGCACGATGTCGTAGTGCACCCGCTGGAACCACGGCCGCCGCAGCGCCCACCCGAACCCGGAGGCGATCCACAACCCGAACAGCTCCAGCAGCATTAGGCTCTCCAGGACCAGGTGCAACGTCGCCAGCCACAGAACCCGCAGCGGTCGCAGCCGGCCCTCGACGACCGGGGACAGCGCCGCCGCGGCGAGCAGCCACAACGGGATCGTCGTGAGCAGCGCGACGGTCAGCGCGATGACGAGCGGGGCCAGCACGAGCCGCCGCAGCCAGTGCGCGGCCCACCGCAGCGCCCAGCGCGCGGTCACCGCCGATGTCACCGCAGGTGCTCGTCGAGGTAGCGACACGACGCCTGGTAGGCGCGCACCATGCGGTCCTCCACGGCCCGGAAGTCGCGGTGGGCGAGCAGCGAGTCGTCCTTGGCGGACCCGCCCCCGGTGGGCAGCACGTAGGCACGCACGCCGGCCGGCAGGGCGGCCATCTCGCGGACGAACCGGTGCCGCCGGGCGATCTCGAACGACACCCGGGCGACCTGCCACGGCCGGCGGGGCGGGGTCAGCGGCCGGTCCAGCCGACCAACCTGCAGCACGAACACGCTCTGGGCGCCGAGCTCCACCGCCCGTCCCACCGGGATGGAGTTGACGACCCCGCCGTCGAGGAAGTGCTCGTCCCCGACCCGGGCCGGCGGCAGCAGACCGGGTACGGCGGCCGACGCGACCACTGCGTCGACGACCCGGCCGGTGCTGAACCAATGCTCGGCCGCCCGTTCGATGCTGGCCGCGCAGCACTGGAACGGCACCGGCAACTGCTCGAAGGTCGCGTCGCCGAGCTCGCGGGTGAGCGCGTCCCGCAGTGGCTGCGACGAGTACAGGTGGGTGCCGGTGCGCATCACCCGGGTGAGCTGGCGAGCCGGCCCGTCGGCGTACACCTGCCTGCCGGCGGCGGCGGCGCGCCACAGCCCGGTGAGCCGGTCGACCACCTGCTCGACGCGCAGCGCGGCGACCAGGGCGCCGTTGAGAGCACCGACCGACGTACCGAGCACCAGGTCGGGACGCACCCCGCGCTCCAACAGCGCCTGCACCATGCCGACCTCGACCGCGCCCAGGACACCCCCGCCACCGAGCACGAAGGTGGTGGTGGGCGAGGTCATCGCGGCGCGGCGGACGCGCTCGCCGGGCCGGTGCCACCGGCTGCGTGCGCCTGCTCGGCACGCACCCGTCGCGTCGCGCGCTGCTCACCGACGAAGGACAGCACCGGCACGGTGCCGAGCAGCAGCGTGACGACCGCGAACCCCAGCGGCCAGCGAGCCCGGCGCGCGAGCAGCGCCGCGGCGACCAGGAACAGCATGTAGAGCCAGCCGTGGGCGACACCGAGATACGACGTGATCCACTCCCCCACGTGCTGCGGCGTCGTGCCGTCAGGGGTGAGGTACTTCAGCGGCACGCCCACCAGCACCAGCACGATGAGCAGCACTCCGACGACCCACGCCATCACCCGGTAGCGGAGCAGTGCGCGGTCCACGCCGGCTCACGCTACCCGAGCCCGGTCACGCAGCAGCCGCCACCAGAAGAACACCACGAAGCCGCCGAAGACCCACCACTGCAGTGCGTAGAGCAGGTTCCGCAGGCCGGCGGTGGCCGTCGCTTCGCCGGCCGGCGGGGGCACCGGGGGGAGCTCGCTTGCCGGCTTTTGAGCGGTGAGCACAACGTAGCCGCTGTACAGGTCGAAGCCGAACCGGCCGACCAGCTGCGCGGTGTTGAGCGCCGGCACCCGGCTGTCGTCCGGATCGGGGTCGGTCCGCCGCGGCTGGGAGGGCAGCAGGACACCGGTGACCTGCACCGGCTGGGGCGGAGGCGCGGGCAGCGTGGCGGTGGGTGCGGTGCGTCCGCGTACGACGAGGATCGCCGCTCCGCTCGGGGTCTGCAGCGGTGTGGCCAGCCACGGGGCACCGGCGGGCCGGGTGACGGCCAGCTGCGGTCCG
>JALYMZ010000094.1 GCA_030773435.1 Actinomycetota bacterium
GCGCTGGGCCCGGCCGCCGCCGGCTGCGGCCGAGGGCGCCGCGGTGGGGAAGCCGAGCGGGCCGCCCTCGGCGCCGGTGGCGACGTAGCGCGCGGACATCGCGCCGACGGTCTCCCACGTGCCGACGCCCGCCTTGGAGGAGATGCGACCGCGCTGGTAGCGCTGGGCGGTGCCTCCCGGGACGGCCACCTCGCCGTACACAGAAGCACCCAGCTCGGAGCCGTTCTCGCCGAGGGCGATGTACCGCGCGGTGATGGCGGTGTACCGCTGGGGCAGCTTGTCGCTGTTGTGGTCGACGGTGCGGTTGTCGGTGGCCGGCGCGGTCGAGCAGTCCGCGAAGCGCCAGGGCGGCGTGCACGACACGACCCGGCAGTGGACGCCGCCGACCTGGCGGACGTCCTGGTTGCACTGGCCGTAGCGGAAGGCGTTGCAGCACACCTTGCGCTGGTCGCAGGTGCCCGGCAGTCCGGAGCGGCACGAGCACGACCAGCACGACGACGAGCAGATGCCGGCCCGCGCGCCGGGAGTGGTGCACCGCGAGCAGGTGGCGTTGCAGTCGATGATGTAGCGCCCCCGGCCCCGCACAGCGAGGCGCCGTCCGCCTTCCACCAACCGGCGGCGATCGAGCCCGGCGGGCAGGCGTTGACGCCGTTGTTCACCGTCGCGCAGAAGACGGTCCACCTCGGGCGACGCCGGCGACGACGAGCAGGAGGGCCGCCGCGAGGTACGGCCCGGCCAGGGCGTCCACGGCCGCAGCGTAGGGCAGTCCCGGGACCGCGACCGGCATCCCGGACAGGTCGCGCGGGTCCCCGGGTGGGTGGATCAAGTCCCGGTGCAGGCCTCGTCGTCCGTCGGGCAGACGGCGGCACCGGCCTCGGTGCAGGCGGCGTCGGGGTCGAGGCCGGTGAGCAGCTCGTCGCAGATCTCCCCGAGCCGGTCGACCTGCTCGGGCGTGAGCCGGTCGAACACGGCGGACCGCACCGCCTCCGCGTGGGGGGCGGCCGCGGCCTCGAGCGCGGCCCGGCCCGCCGGCGCGAGGACGACGAAGGCGCCCCTGCGGTCGGTGCCGCAGTCCTCCCGCGTGACGAGCCCCCGCCGCTCCATGCGCGTGAGGTGGTGGGAAAGGCGGCTCTTCTCCCACTGCAGGGCGCGGCCGAGCGCGAAGGCCCGCAGCCGCTGGTCGGGGGCCTCGCTCAGCGGCACGAGCACGGCGAAGTCCGACATGGAGATGTCGCCGTCGGCCTGCATGCGACGGGCGAGATGAGCCTCCAGGCGCTGGGAGGTCTGCAGCCAGCTGCGCCACACCCGCTGCTCCCGGTCGTCCAGCCAGCGCGTCATGCCTGTATCCTAACCGTTCGTTGACGCATCACCATCTCTGGTGCATGCTGTTGGTGACAGGTCAACCACCTGTTCGGCCCCACCTCCTCGAGGAGTTCCCATGACCACCGTCTCCGCTCCCACCGGTCTGTCCGCCCTCTCCGGCACGTACGCGCTGGACCCGACCCACAGCCGCATCGGCTTCGTGGCCCGCCACGCGATGGTGACCAAGGTCCGCGGCGCCTTCAACGAGTTCGAGGGCACTGCGACGCTCGACTTCGACGACGTGTCCCGGTCGAGCGCATCCGTGACCATCCAGGCCGCCAGCGTCGACACGCGGCAGGCCCAGCGCGACGCACACCTGCGCAGCAACGACTTCCTGGCGATGGACGAGTTCCCGACCATCACCTTCACCTCGACGGCCGCACGCCAGACCGGCGACGCGGAGTTCGAGCTCGACGGCGACCTCATCGTCCGTGGCGTCACGCGCCCGGTCACCATCCCCTTCACCTTCGAGGGCACGGCGGTGGACCCGTTCGGGAACACGCGGGTCGGCTTCGAGGGCTCGGTCGTCATTCACCGCAAGGACTTCGGCGTCAGCTACAACGCCGCGCTCGAGACCGGCGGCGTGCTCATCAGCGACAAGGTGACGCTGGGGTTCGAGGTCTCGGCGGTCAAGACGGCGTGACGCGCACGACCGAGCGCTCGGCCGACGAGCGGGAGG
>JALYMZ010000095.1 GCA_030773435.1 Actinomycetota bacterium
GCCTTCCGGTCGGTCAGTTTGGTCGCTACCGATCCTGAAGGCCTCGACCCCTACCTGACCGTCATCACCTGCTCACCGGCGCGCCGCTTCTCGCCGCTCACCCCCACCGGAACTCGGAAGAGCCGCAAAAGCCCGTCTGCTCGATGGAAGCGGCAACGACCTACTGGAGCGCGCTCGACGAGCTGGGAGAGCTCGGCCGCAAGGTCGAAGTTTGGCCCGACTACCGATTCGTCGATGCGGGACCGGTCGTCACAGCTGCGGGCGTCTCAGCGGGGATCGACATGGCGCTCCGTCTCGTCGCGCGGCTCCATTCGACCGAGCGCGCGCGGGAGGTTCGCCTCTATATCCAGTACGACCGCGAACCGCCGGTTGAGCAATGATCAGAACCTGTGGACGGTCCTCGGGCGAGGTGACGTGAAGCGGCGCACCTTCCCGAGGATGATCTGAAGCCCATACAAGTCTGATCAGGGCCGGCGTTGGCGCGCCGGTTCGGGAACGTGCGCCCATGCTCAAGGTAGTCCATGAGGAGTCCGAGCCCAACGCGACGAGCGGCTCGGTGGCGAGCACGTCGCTGCTGGACCAGATCGTCCGCGAGGGAGCCCGGCAGATGCTGGCTGCGGCGTTGCAGGCCGAGGTCGCCGCCTACATCGAGGCCCACGGCCACGAGGTCGATGAGCACGGCCGGCGGCTGGTGGTGCGCAACGGCTACCACGCCGAGCGGGAGGTGACCACGGCTGCGGGTGCGGTGCCGGTGCGGCAGCCGCAGGTCAACGACAAGCGCATCGACCCCACGACGGGTGAGCGGGCTCGGTTCTCCTCGGCGATCCTGCCGGCCTGGGCCAGGAAGTCGCCGCAGGTGGGCGAGGTGTTGCCGCTGCTGTACCTGCACGGCCTGTCCGCCTCCGACTTCGCGCCGGCGTTGGAGCGGTTCCTGGGCACCAGCCACGGCCTGTCCGCCGCGACGATCAACCGGCTCACTACCCAGTGGCAAGACGACGCGAAGGCGTTCGGGAAGCGCTCGCTGAAGGATGTCGACTACGTCTACCTGTGGGTCGACGGGATCCACCTCAAGGTGCGGCTGGAGCAGGACAAGGTGTGCCTGCTGGTGATGATCGGGGTGCGCGCCGACGGCAGGAGCTGGTCGCCCTGGCCGACGGGTTTCGGGAGTCCTCCCTGTCGTGGGCGGACCTGCTGCGCGACTGCAAGCGTCGTGGCATGACCGCGCCGGTGCTCGCGGTCGGCGATGGCGCGCTGGAAGGCGATCCGCGACGTGTTCCCCGAGACCCGCGAGCAGCGCTGCTGGTGGCACAAGATCGGCAACGTCCTGGCCGCGCTGCCGAAGTCGGCGCACCCGGGCGCGAAGAAGGCGCTGGCGGAGATCTACAACGCAGAGAACCGCGACCACGCCGTCAAGGCTGCGAAGGCGTTCGAGGCCGACTACGGCGCGAAGTGGCCCAAGGCGGTCACCAAGGTCATCGACGACCTCGACGTGCTCCTGGCCTTCTACGACTTCCCGGCCGAGCACTGGATTCACCTGCGCACCACCAACCCGATCGAGTCCACCTTCGCCACCGTCCGGTTGCGGCAGCGGGTCACCAAGGGACCCGGCTCGAGGGCGGCCGGCGTCGCAATGGCGTTTAAGCTCATCGAGTCCGCCCAAGCCAGGTGGCGCGCGGTCAACGCACCCCATCTCGTGGCCCTCGTCCGCGCCGGCGCGAAGTTCGAAAACGGCAAGCTCATCGAACGACCCGACGAATCAGGAGGTGAGACTCAAGCCGCGTGACACGCCGATCCACAGGTCTTGACTATTTCTCCCGCCGGTTCGACGAGTCGTTGTCGGAGCAACTCCCGATCGCGTGCCTCAACGGCACGGTCGCGCCGGTTCGTTCAGGTAGGCGCTCAGCAGGTGCCCGAATCGATGCCGCACCACTGGTCCGTCAAGCAGCTCCTGCGAGTTACGCGATGAATCGCTCTGGGTTGGGTGGGGACTCGGTTCATTGGGAACCGGCCGTCTCCAGCGACCGATGCTGACGGTAGTAGGTGGCCTCCTTCTCGGCGGGCGGGATCATGCCAATCTCACCGTGCAGCCGCCGGTGGTTCCACCAGTCGAGGTACTCGAACAGGGCGTACTCGAGCTGGTCGAGCGTGCGCCACGGCCCGAACCGGCCGATGAGTTCGGTCTTGATCTGCCCGATCGTGGACTCGGCAAGGGCGTTGTCGTAGGAGTCACCGACGCTGCCCACCGAGGCCACCGCCCCGGCCTTGGTGAGGGCCTCGCCATACCGGATCGCCAGGTACTGGCTGCCGGCGTCGGTGTGGTGGACCAGCCCGTCCAGGCGCTGCTGCTGCCGGGTCCAGATCGCCAGCTCCAAGGCCTCCAGCGGCAGCCCGGTGCGCATGTGCGGGGCCAGCGCCCAGCCCACGATTCGCCGGGAGTACACGTCGATGACCAGGGCAGATAGGTGAACCCAGCCCAGGTGCGGATGTAGGTGAGGTCGCACACCCACAGCTGGTCGGGCCGGGAGGCGTGGAAGTCGCGGTTGACCAGGTCCGCGGGCCGGGCCGCGGCCTCGTCGCGCAGCGTGGTGCGCTTGACCTTCCCGCGCCGCACACCGGCCAGCCCGAGCTCGCGCAGCAACCGCCCGGTCTGGTCCCGACCGATGTCGATCCCTTCGCGGCGCAGCCCGGCGTGCACCTTACGAACCCCGTAGACGCCGTAGTTGTCCTTATGCACCCGCTCGATCACCGGCTTCAGCTCGCCGTCGCGGACCGCCCGGGCCGAGGGCGTGCGGGTCTTGGCTGCGTAATAGGTGGCGGGGGCGATCGCCCGGTTGTGCTCGGTGAGCACCTGGCAGATCGGCTCGACTCCCCAGCGCAGCCCGCCGTCGACCCGGCGGTCCTTGTGCTCCTCGATGAACGTCACCAACGCTGCTGTGGCCGGTCGAGCTCGGCCCCGAAGAAAGCCGCTGCTGCCGTCAAGATCTCATTCGCGCGGCGCAGCTCGGCGTTCTCCCGGCGCAGCCGCTCGACCTCAGCATGCTCCTGGCTGGTCATCCCCGCTCGTTCACCAGCATCGACCTCGGCCCGCCGCACCCACTTGCGCACCGTCTCCGACGAGGCGCCGATCTTCGCCGCGACCGACTCGATCGCCGCCCACTGCGACTCGTGCTGCGGCGTCGCCTCCGCAACCAACCGCACCGCCTTCGCCCTCTGCTCCGGCGTGAACCTGACACCTGGCATGACTCCACCTCCTCACGGATCGCAGTCCCCACCAAACCCAGGGCGGTTCATAGGCGTTGCCGCAGTCGACGGTGGTGTGTGAGAGGAAGGCGGTCATTGTCGCCTGCCATGAGCATGGGACCGCGCTGAGCGGTTTTCTGCCAGCTGCATGGGACCACCTGGTTCGCCAGTCATGGGACCACCCGGCGCGCCTGGCCGGAGGGTCCTTCGGTCGCTCGTTGACTGCCCGCGTCATGACCGTCGACGTGGAGGTCAACGGGGATGGGATTCAGGGAGGTCGGCGTGGTCGAGGTGCGTGAGGTGCTGCGGGCGTGGCTGGAGGGCGCCGGGCTGAGGACGGTCGCCAGCCGGGCGGGGGTGGACCGCAAGACGGCGCGCCGCTACGGGGTCGCGGCGCAGGCTGCGGGTCTGGTCCGTGACGCCGGCATCGTGGCGGTGACCGACGAGCTCGTCGGTGCGGTGGTGGACGCGGTGCGTCCGGCGCGTCCGAACGGGCACGGCGCGTCGTGGGAGGCGCTGCTCGAACAGGAGGAGCAGATCCGGGTGTGGGTCAAGGGCGGCGACGGGCAGGGCCCGTTGTCGATGGTGGAGATCGAGGAGCTGCTCGCCCGGCGTGGCGTGGTCGTGCCCTACCGCACCTTGCACCAGTTCGCGGTGGAGCGGTGCGGGTTCCGGGTCCGGGGCACCACGGTCCGCGTCGCCGACGGTGAGCCGGGGGTGGAGTGCCAGGTCGACTTCGCCCAGCTCGGCCTGCTGCACGACCCCGAAACCGGGCGCCAGCGGCGGGTGCACGCGTTGATCTTCACCGCGGTGCTGAGCCGGCACATGTTCGTGTGGTTGACCTACTCCCAGACCCTGACCGCGGTCATCGAGGGCTGTGAGGCGGCGTGGCGGTTCTTCGGTGGCGCGTTCCGCGTGCTGGTCCCGGACAACCTCAAGCCGGTCGTCACGGCCGCGGACGCGGTCAACCCCCGGTTGAGCCAGGGCTGGTTGGACTACGCCCAGCACGTCGGGTTCGGCACCGACCCCACCCGGGTCCGCTCACCGCAGGACAAGCCCCGGGTGGAACGCGTGGTGCAGTACGTGCGCGGCAACTTCTGGGCCGGTGAGGCGTTCGTCGATCTGGCCGACGCGCAGGCCCGTGCCGAGACCTGGTGCGCCGAGCGGGCCGGGATGCGGGTCCACTGCACCACCGCTCGCCGACCGTTGGAGATGTTCACCGAGCTGGAGGCCGGCGCTCTGTTGCCGATGCCGGAGCCCTACGACCAGCCGGTGTTCACCACGGTGAAGGTGCACCGCGACTTCCACGTCGAGGTCGCCAAGGCGTTGTACTCGGTCCCCGAGCAGCTGCTAGTACCGCGTCAGGCAACCTTTGCCCGTTTGATGGTGGCCGCGCGGCGGATGACCTTGCGGAGCCGGGGGTCGGTGGTGTGGCGGTTGCGCCAGGCGATGTAGCGCCGGATCATGCTGGCCTGC
>JALYMZ010000096.1 GCA_030773435.1 Actinomycetota bacterium
ACGGTGACGACGCAGTCGGCGCAGCCGACGCCCCGCGCTGCACAGGTGTCGCAGTCGACGTGGATCGGCTCGTCAGCGGACATCAGCGCCCTCCGTGGTGGTGGGGAAGTGGCGGTGGGGAAGCAGCGTTCGACCATCGCGCCCCGAGGCTAGGCGCCGGCACCGACATGCCCGAGGGGGCCGCGGTGCCGCCGAGCGTCAGCCTCCGGTCAGCATCCGCACCAAGGCCAGCGCCTGCACCGCGCGCGCGCCAGCGCGCGCCACCGCCTCGGCCACCTCGCGATCACTCGAGACGACCACCACCGGACGACCCGGCGGCTCCGCGGCGACCAGATCCCGGATGACGTCGTCGGCGATGGCACCGGACGGGCTGAACAGCACCCGCACACCCCGCGGCGGCGACACCGTCGGCGCCACCGCGAGATCGGCTCCGTCGAACACCACCGTGGCCTCCATGCCGTGCCGAGCGACCACGGCGGCCAGCGACGTCGACAGCCGGGTCCGCTGCTCCGCCAGCGGCGTCGTCGGCCACGCCGTCTTCGTCACGTTGTAGCCGTCGACGATCAGGTGCACGCGGGGCAGCGCCAGCAGCTCCGCCAGCAACGCCGGGTCGTCGGTGGACCGGGCCAGCCCCGTCGCCTCCGTCGGGCCGGCACGGCCCGCAGTCGGGTCCGAAGGTTTCGATGCCTCGGCGACGGCGTCGGCAGGCAGCCCGGCGACTGCCGGCAACGCCAGTTCGCGGCGCAGGCCCTGCACCGACTCCAGCAGCGTGTCGAGCAGCAGCCGCGTCCGGACGGTGGCGGTGGCACGTTCGTCGCGGGCGGACCGCCGGGACGCGCTGGTCGCGGCCTCCAACTCGCTGACGCGGACCCGCAGCCGGCGCGCCTCCGCCTCGGCGCCCGCGGTGCCCGCTACTGCCGCGTCCTGCGCCGCCCGCGCCGCCGCTGCCGCTGACTCGGCAGCCTCGAGTCGGGCCCGGGTCTCGGCGAGCTGGCGGCGCAGGTCGGCGTTGCGCTTCTTCAGGTTCTCGAGGTGCTCACGGTGCCGATCCCGTGCGGCCCGGGCGTCGCGGCGGGCCTGTTCCAGCTGGCGCTGCACCCGTTGCACCGTGGCGGCGTGGTCGGGCGGCGGGGACACGGACGGGTCCGGTCGGGGACCCCCGCCGATCAGGTCGGTCCACCCCGGCGGTCGGAGCAGGTAGGCCAGCGCCGCCACCTCGACCGGATCGGCCGCCGTCGGTGGCGCCCCCGCGTCGAGCGCCGCGGCCAGGTCCGGTACGACGATGCGCACCTGGCGGGCGATCCGGCCCCGGAAGTCCGGGTCGGCGTCCAGGGCGGTGGCGATCTGGTTGGCCGCCAGCCGCGCTCGGCGTACCGGAGCGAACTGCGCGACCCGACGCAACGGTGCCGGGAGCTGCTCCGCCGGCACCTGAGCGAGCGCGTCGGCGGCCAGCGCGACAACCCGGACCCGGACCTGCTCCGGCAGCGGCCCGCTCAACAGTGGCTCTGCGTCCGCGTCGGCGGAGGCGGTGCAGGCCTCGGGCTTCGCCACGCCTTTTGTCTCCTCTCGGCTCGCTGCACCGTGGTGACCGGGCCACTCCCCTGCCCCGAGCCTAGTGCCGTCGGGCGCGGCGTACCGGTTCTGTCGGCGCCGGGATCTAGCGTCACCGGACATGAGCTCGCTCGTCGCCGACCGCGCTGCCCCAGGTGGCGGCGCGGCCGTTCCGCGGCAGGCCAGCTTCGACGAGCTGGGGCGGCCGCTGCGGGAGGTGACGTTCTGTGTGGTCGACCTGGAGACCACCGGCGGATCCCCCGCCGCCGGCGCGGCGATCACCGAGATCGGCGCGGTATCGGTCCGTGGCGGGGAGGTCGTGGGCGAGTTCCAGACGCTGGTGAACCCGCAGGTGTCCATCCCGGCGTTCATCGCGGTGCTGACCGGCATCACCGACAGCATGGTCGCCACCGCCCCGACCGCGGCGCAGGCCGTCCCGGCGTTCCTGCAGTTCGCCACCGGCTCCGTGCTGGTGGCCCACAACGCACCCTTCGACGTCGGGTTCCTGCGGTACCAGGCCGGCGTGTTGGAGCTGCCGTGGCCGGGCTTCGAGGTCGTGGACACGGCGCGGCTGGCGCGCCGGGTGCTGACCCGCGACGACGCCCACGACTGCAAGCTGGCCACGCTGGCCCGACTCTTCCGCTCGCCGATCGCGCCGACGCATCGAGCCCTCGACGACGCCCGCGCCACCGTGCACGTCCTGCACGGGCTGTTCGAGCGGCTGGGGCCGCTCGGCGTGCAGACGCTGGAAGAGCTGCAGACGTTCTCCGCCCGGGTCTCTCCCGCCCAGCGCAGGAAACGTCATCTGGCTGAGCACCTGCCGCACGCGCCGGGGGTCTACCTCTTCCGGGACCACCGTGACCGCGCGCTCTACATCGGTACCTCGAAGGATCTGCGCACCCGGGTGCGGACCTACTTCACCGCCAGCGAGACCCGGTCGCGGATGGGCGAGATGGTGGGCCTCACTGAGTCGGTGCTCGGCATCGAGTGCGCGACGACCCTCGAGGCGGAGGTGCGCGAGCTGCGGCTGATCCAGCAGCACAAGCCGCGCTACAACCGCCGCTCCCGGCATCCCGAACGGGCCAGCTGGCTCAAGCTCACCGTCGAGCCGTGGCCGCGGCTGTCACTGGCGCGTGGGGTCCGCGACGACGGCGCCACCTACCTCGGCCCGTTCGGATCCCGCCGCTCCGCGGAGCGGGCGGCCGCGGCAGTGCATGAGGCGTTCAGGATCCGGCAGTGCACCGGCCGGATGCCGCGGCGTCCGGCCGGCACCGCTTGCGCGTTGGCCGAGATGCGGCGCTGCCTGGCCCCGTGCGATGGCAGCATCGACCTGCAGGGCTACGCCGCTCAGGTCGACGCGGTGCGCGAGGCGCTGACCGGTGATCCGGCCCGAGTCGTGCAGGCGCTGACCCACAAGATGGTCACGCTCACCGCCGGGGAACGCTTCGAGGACGCCGCGATGTACCGCGACCGCCTGGCCACCTTCATCCGGGCCGCCGCCCGCACACAGCGGCTCAATGCGCTGACCCGCTGCCGTGAGGTCGTCGCGGCTCGACGCAACGACGCCGGCGCCTGGGAGGTGCACGTCGTCCGGCACGGGCGCCTGGCCGCCGCCGGCGTCATCCCCGGCGGTCAGGATGCCGGCGCGTGGGTCAGCACCCTGTGCGCCGGTGCCGAGACCGTCACCCCGGCAGCCGGCCCGACACCGGCGGCGACCGCCGAGGAGACCGAGCGGATCCTGCGCTGGCTGGAATCACCCGGCGTTCACCTCGTCCAGGTCGACGGTGAGTGGAGCTGCCCGCTGCGCGGCGCGGAGTCTCATCGGGCCAGCGTCGACGCGGTCGACGCGGCACACTCGGCCGTGGTGCCTTTCGATGAGCGGCCCGACCTGCGCCCGGTGCACCAGCCGGCCCGCTGACGGCG
>JALYMZ010000097.1 GCA_030773435.1 Actinomycetota bacterium
CGGCTTGCCGGTCTCCCGAACGACCCGGACCGCGCCCTCTCGAAACTCAGCATCAAACCTTCGTCGTGCCTCCATCGCCGTTCCTTCCTCAAAGGGGCGATGTCTCCACGGTAAGAGGGGAAGCCCAGGACTGCCGAATTGATCTCTAGTGGGTCTAGTGGGTCAAGGCGCCGGCTGCGCCGGCGCGCGCCCCTGGGGGCGGCGCGGCAGCGCCGCCCTCGTCGCGCTCCCGTGCGGCAATTCGGTCATTCCCAGTACAGGAGGGCAAGACAGACCTAGCCTTCCTAGCGGAGGCCGCGTCTCCAGTCAGCGCAATGCCCTGATCACGGAGCGGGCGCCATCCGTAGGGCCACCGTGGCTGCCAGCATGCAGGGAGTCGAGGAATTGAAGAACTACCCGAACCAAGCGTCTACGTTCTCACGAATTCGGGACACGCTTGCCGTAATCCAGGGCTTGAACAACTCAAGGCAACGATGCCACCTCTGACGAGGTGCTCGGCTACGCGGCTGCCCGAGGTGGTGTGTACACGTTCCGGGGCCTCGATGCAACTCAGGCGACCCAGAAGGAGCTGGACGCCCGGATCGCGGAAGAGAAGGCCAAGCCACCATCAAGCCAGGGAGTGCTCACCTTTGCCCGTGAACTCCGCCGGACTCTGTGAGACATGGGTTGGATCGATGGCAACGCCAAGGTGACCGACGAAGGTAAAGCCCTCCTTGCCACCAAGATCAACAGTGTCGAGGAACAGGCGCTTCTGGTAGAGGCCCTGCTCAACATCCAGGCCTCCGACAAGGGGCAGGTTCACTACCACCACCCGGTGCGAACGATGCTCCGTCTTCTTGCGCTCGCTCCAAGCCTCCATCGTGAGGGCCTCGCCGGGAGGCGCTCGAGGCTGCCGACGACGGCGCGGTGCGGTCCATTGCCGGCGGGCTCACCGTCAACGAGCTCCTCGACCTGTACCTCGACGGGATCGACGCCGACGGCCGCCTGTGCACCATGCGCGAGCCGCTCTCACCGTCTGAGCCGCTTCGAACTCGATCACACGCAGTGTCGTGTCTCGCCCGGTGAGGTGACCCCGTCTTCGCGCATCCAGATATCGCCACCCCGTATCTGCGGTGGAGCTTCTTCCGCGCCGCGCTCGCCCGCGGCTGGTGGCTGACGACCGCGCTTTACCTGGTCGTCGTCGCCGACCTCGAACCGTTCCAGCTGCTGGTGATCGGCACGTTTCAGGGCGCGACCGTCTTGGCCGCGGAGGTGCCGGCCGGTGTCCTCGCCGACACCGTCAGCCGCCGGCTGGCGCTCCTCGTCGCCCGCGTCGTCAGCGGCACCGGTATGGCCATGGCCGGCATCGTAACCGCCTTCCCGCTCCTCGTCGTCGCCAACTGCCTCTGGGGTCTGGGCTAGGCGTTCGCGAGCGGGCCGATGTCTCGTGGCTCACCGACGAGCTCCGCGACGACCGCGACGACTGCGCCGGCGTCGACCGCGTCCTGGCCGCGCAAGGCCGCTGGGACCTCCTCGGCAAACCCGTCGGCATCGCGGGTTTCGGCGTGCTCCCGTGGGCGACATCGCTGGCCACGGCCATGGTGTGCGCCGGTGTCGCGTTCGTCGCCATTTGGTCTGCTCGTTGTCGCCCGCTGGCCGGAGACCCGGCAGCCGACGTCAGTCGACGGCGCCCTGTCGCCGTTCCGCGACGTGCTGCGACGCGGCATCGGCGTCGTGCGCGTCGACCGTGTCGTGCTCGCCTTGGTAGTCGCGACGCTGCTGCTCAACGGCAGCAGCGAAGGCTACGGCCTTCTACGAGCGCCGGCTCGTGATGCTCGGCATGCCTGTCGACCCCGATCCGATCGTGTGGTTCACGGTGCTCGTCCTCGCGACAGCCGCCCTGGGCGTCGTCTCGCTCCGGTTCGTCGAACTGCGTATCGCCGCGCCAGAGGTCGCCCGCCGCGCGTACGTGGCGTCGTGTCTCGTGTCCGCGGTCGGCCTCATCCTGTTCGCGTACGCACCTGGCCTCCGCACCGCCGTCGCCGCCGCGCTGCTGGTCGCCGCGCTCGGCCCGATCACGCGGGTGACTGCGACCATCCGCGTCAACCGGAGGACCGCCTCCGGCGTCCGCGCCACCGTGCACTCGGTGCTGTCCTGGTCGGAGAACCTCGGCGAGGTGATCTTCGGCCTCACGCTCGCCACTGTGGCGGCATTGGCGTCGTCGACGGTGGCGCTCGCCGGGTCGGCGGTGCTGCTCGTGTCCGCCGGCGTTGCTGGGAGCGTTCGTGACGACCGATCTTCAGCACCGGGTGACACCCGCTGAAGGCTGTGAGACAGCGGACCACAACGACGGGCCGCGTCGCGCATCGGGCGTCCGACATCGCCGTGCAGGAGAACGAGACCATCGTCGGCTCGGAAGCTCGCCGCGTGGCGCACCCGTTCGTAGCTCGTCGGCATAGGTCGTGATCGTGCTCGCCCCCGGGAACCAGTCGACGAGGTCATCGACCGGGAGGTTGTGCACCGACGCGACCACGGCACCGAGGCGCTCGACATCCTCCGGCGGCGCCGCCAGCAGCACATCGCGCTGCTCGCCCTCGCCGAACTCCATGCACATCACCGGCGTCTCGAACCAGGCGCTCTCGCGGCGAAAGTCGTCCAGCCGCGGTGCACCGATGCCGTGCAGCGTCTCGAGCACCGCGGCCTCGAGCTCGGCTTGGGCACGCTCAGCGGGGTCGTCGCGGGTGGACACCCTGACGACGAGGTCCTTCGTGCCCCCCACGGCGTCGCGGTAGCTCACCCTGTACACCGCGTGGCGGTCGCCGGCCTCGAAGCGCGCAACCGAGGCGATGCAGGCGGGAGAACAGTTTCCGACGACGTCACGCGCATACCCGCCGACCCTGTCGTCAACGTCCATGACAGCACCGCCGTCGACTCGACGAGCGTCGGGACGCCCCAATCACGAGGTATGCGGGCACCGCCGCATTCTCGCGGCCGCGCCTTCGCCGACGTCCGACACGATGTCGGCCGAGGGACAAGCGACGGCCTTGTACGTGCGGCGCTGCCTCGGAGCGCATGGGGGGCGTCGGTCGCGGCCATGTCGACGCCCCCGCCGTGCGTGCCATACAATGACAACTGTAAGTCGTTCAACGGAGGCACAGGGTGGCGACGAGCTACGTGATGAAGGTTTCACGAAGTGGACAGGTCTCGATCCCGGCCGATGCGCGCGCTCGCTGGAACGCGGACCGTGTCGTTGTCGTGGACCTTGGTGACCGAGTGGTGCTGCGGCCACTGCCACGCGACGCCGTCCGCGAGCTCGTCGGGAAGTACGAACGGGGCCCGAGCACTGACACCGCCCGCCGCCGAGCACGCATCGAAGAAGCGAGCGCGACCGCCCGCAAGCGGCGTTGACCATCCTCGATGCCTACGCGGTGCTTGCGCTGCTCAAGGGGGAGCCGGCGGCGCCGGTCGTAGCGGAACTGCTGCGGGACGATCCGTCGGCTGCGCTCACGGCGCTCGGCGTCGCCGGGGTCCTCGACCACCTGATCCGGCTCGAGGGCGCGACCGAGGAAGACGCCGCGCTCGACGTCGCGCAACTCGGCCTCGCCGACCCCGAACCCGTCGATGCGGCGACCGCGCTACGAGCAGGTGCGCTGCGAGCCCGGCACTACGACAGGAACCACAGGGCGGTGAGCCTCGCTGACTGCGTCGCTGCCGAAACGGCCCGCCGTGCTCGGACCGCACTTGCCAGCGTCGACCCACCCCTGCTCGACCTGTGCCACGACGAGGCGATCGACGTCGTCGCGCTTCCCGACAGCCGCGGTCAGCGCTGGTCGCGGTGACCGTTGAGAACCAGGCTGAGAAACATCCCGCCGTCAAAGCCGGCATCCCTCCGAGCGCGCCACGTTCGAGCTGGGCGACGAATCGCCCGGACAGACGGATTTCGCTGCTTTGGCCACCGCCCGGACCGGAGGCAGGGCCGCGTCAGTAACCCGCCCGGCCCATCAGCCGCGCGGTCAGGCGCTGGTAGCGCGACCCCGTGACCCGCGGCAGCAGGTCGAGACCGAGCGCGTCATAGCCGACGAGGATGCGGGGACGGTCCCGCTCCACCCCCTTCAGGATCTGCGCAGCCGCCGACTCCGCAGAGGTCGTGGCGACCCGGTAGAAGAGCTTGTGGAGGTGGCTCTTCTCCTCCGAGGGTGCCACCCGGGCGTTCTGCACGATCGCGGTCTTGATCCCGCCGGGATGCACGCTGCTGACCGCGACCGGGGCGTCGTCGCGGAGCAGGTCCTGGCGCACCGCCTCGGTGAAGCCGCGTACGGCGAACTTCGAGGCGCAGTACGCGCTCTGCTTCGGCACCGCGAGCAGCCCGAACACGCTGGAGATGTTCACCAGGTGCGCCGGATCGCCGCTCCTACCGGCGGCGAGGAGCTGCGGCAGGAACGCCTGGGTGCCGTGCACGACACCCCAGAAGTTGACGTCGACGACCCAGCGCATGTCGTCGTACGACATCTCCTGGATGGCCGCGATCAGCGTCACGCCGGCGTTGTTGACGACCAGCGCGGCCGGGCCCACGTCGTCGGCCACCTGCTCGGCGTGCGCGTGCACCGCCTTCCGGTCGGCGACGTCGACGCGGTAGCCGCGGGCCGGCGCACCGCGTCCGGTGCAGGCCGTGGCCGTCTCGTGCACGCCGGCCTCGTCGACGTCGGACAGGGCGAGCCGCGCGCCCCGGTCGGCCAGGGCGAGGGCGAGCGCCCGCCCGATGCCCGAGGCGGCTCCGGTCACGACACAGGTCCGACCAGCGAAGTCCTTCATGCCATCCTCTCTCGTTGCCGCCGGCCGGCGCGGCGCGGGACCGTCTCGTAGCTGCCGGCGTCGAACTGCCGGGTCTGTTCCCGGAACCGGAAGGTGAAACGCGGCCACAGCGTGGTGTTGCGGCCGTGCCGGTCCAGGTACCAGCTGGCGCAGCCGCCCGCGGTCCAGACGGTGCCTCTCATCTTGTCCTGCACGGCGTCGCGGTACGACGCCAGGGCGTCCTCGCGTACGTCGACCGCGGCCGCACCGGACCGGTCGAGATGCCGCAGCGCGTCGAGGATGTAGTCGATCTGGGACTCGATCATGAACACCACGGAGCTGTGGCCCAAGCCGGTGTTGGGCCCCACGACGACGAAACAGTTCGGGAACCCGCTCACCGTGGTGCCGCGGTAGCCGCGCATCCCCTGCTGCCACACCTCGGCGAGCGTGCGGCCGCCGCGCCCGGTGATGCGCTCGGCCATCGGCAGGGATGCGCTTGCAGCCGATCCGGTAGTCCGGGGTCAGCTTCCGCCGCAGCACGGGGTCGGAAACCTGCGCCTCGAGATGCCGGCGCGCGACCGACTCCACCACCCCCATCAGCCGCGGCTGCACGGCGAAGCCCACGACGTAGGCCTCGCGACCCCAGTAGGTCGCCAGCCGGGACAGCCGCCGGACGGCCGGGACGTGGCGGAACAGCCAGCGTTCGACGCAGCCGTAGCGGCGGTCGTGCCGCGGGATGACCCAGGCGGGGGTGCGCTGGAACCCGTGCAGCCGGGACACGTGCGGTTGGATCCGCGGCACGAACTGGACCGCCGAGGCGCCGGTGCCGACCACGGCCACCCGCTTGCCGCGCAGATCGACGTCGTGCCCCTACCGCGCCGAGTGGAACACCGGCCCGGCGAACGTGTCCAGGCCGGGTAGGTCCGGTACCGCCGGGTCGCTCAGCGCGCCGGTGGCGTTGACCAGCAACCTGTGCGGTGCAGGATCCGCCGCGGGTCTGCAGCTCCCACAGCTGGTCCTCCTCGTCCCACCGAGCAGCGGTCACCTCGGAGCGGAACCGGATCCGGTCTGCGACTCCGGACTCCTTGGCGCAGCGCCGCAGGTAGTCGAAGATCTCCGGCTGGGGCGCGAGAACGAGCTGGTCCAGTCGGGGTTGAGGGCGAACGAGAACGAGTAGAGGTGGGACGGGACGTCGCAGGCGGCGCCGGGTTAGTCGTTGTCCCGCCAGGTGCCGCCGACGTCGCCGGCGCGCTCGAACAGCAGGAAGTCGCGCATCCCGGCCTGCTGCAGCCTCATGGCCATCCCCAGGCCGCCGAACCCGCTCCCGATGATGGCGACCCGGACGTGTTGTCGCTGCCGCCGCAGGTCGACCACTGCGCCGCCTCCTCGTCGTACGCCTCGCTGACCCCAGGCCACCAGCCTGCGCTACGTTGTCTGCCGGTATGGCAGCGGACCAGGTGTCGGAGCTCTTCGACCCGGCGGCGTGGACCGTCGTACCGGGCTTCGGGGACTTCACCGACGTCACCTACCACCGGGCGGTAGGTGCCGCCCCGCACGGGCAGACCGTGCGGATCGCGTTCCACCGCCCGGAGGTGCGCAACGCGTTCCGCCCGCACACCGTCGACGAGCTCTACCGGGCGTTGGAGCACGCGCGCACCTCGGCTGACGTCGGCTGCGTGCTGCTCACCGGGAACGGGCCCTCGCCGCGGGACGGTGGCTGGGCGTTCTGCTCCGGCGGTGACCAGCGGATCCGCGGACGGACGGGATACGAGTACGCCGAGGAGCAGGGCGCCGACCCGGTCGGCGGCGCGCGGCCCGGCCGGCTGCACATCCTGGAGTGCCAGCGGCTGATCCGGTTCATGCCGAAGGTCGTCATCGCCGTCGTACCCGGGTGGGCGGCCGGCGGCGGGCACAGCCTGCACGTGGTCTGCGATCTCACGCTCGCGTCCGCCGAGCACGCCCGGTTCAAACAGACCGACGCCGACGTGGCCTCGTTCGACGGCGGCTACGGCTCGGCGTACCTGGCGCGGCAGGTCGGGCAGAAGTTCGCGCGGGAGATCTTCTTCCTCGGCGAGGAGTACGACGCGGCGGCGGCGTACCGGATGGGGATGGTCAACGCGGTCGTCCCGCACGCCGAGCTCGAGCGAACCGCACTGGCGTGGGCGACGCGGGTCAACGCCAAGTCGCCGACCGCGCAGCGGATGTTGAAGTACGCGTTCAACCTGCTCGACGACGGACTCGTCGGTCAACAGCTGTTCGCCGGCGAGGCGACGCGGCTTGCGTACATGACCGACGAGGCGGCGGAGGGCCGGGACGCGTTCCTGCAGAAGCGGCCGCCGGACTGGTCGCGGTTCCCCTGGTACTACTGAGCGGGCCTATTTTGCGCAGGTCAGACGCCTGTTCACCCTCCATGCGTGGCAGATGCGTGGCAAGAACTTCGGCCGCCATCCCGGCAGCAGCCGCACGGGTCTTCTCCTCGGCCGTCGGCCAGAGGTGCGCGTAGGTGTTCAGCGTGGTCGTGGCTGATGCGTGGCCCATGGCGCGTTGGACCGTGACCACGTCGCATCCGGCGGCGATCAGTCCGCTGGCGAAGTAGTGCCTCAGCTCGTGCAGCTTGTGGGCGAGCCCGGCGTCGGTGCGGGTCGAGCGCCACCGGTAGTCGACGAGGTTGTCATGCCAGGGCCTGCCGTCCTCGTCGAACAGCCACCGGTCTGGCTCCCCAGTTGAGGTGTGCTGACGGACGTGCTCGGACAGGATCGCGACCAGTTCGTCGGGCAGGTACAGGGTGCGCTCCGACTCGTACTTCGGCGAACGGACAACGACGGTGACCCCGCCAGCGGCCTCGACGAGATCCTTGCCTGCCTGGGCGTCGGCCGCCTTCGCCCGCTGTAGCTGTCGGGTGACCCGCAGCGTGCGGGAGAGGAAGTCGATGTCGCCGACCTGGACCCCCAGCGCCTCACCGCGACGAAGACCGGCGAAGGCGCACAAGGCGACGTACGCCGTGAACCCCGGACGTGACTTCGGCCGGCTGGGTGGCTCGGCGGCGTTGAGCAATTTCCCGACATCCGTGTGGGTCGGGATCCTCATCGCCGCCTCGGCCTTGCGCTTCCGCGGCAGAACGGCACCGGCCGTCGGGTCTTTGGCGATGAGCCGATCCGCGACGGCCGCGCGGAAGACGCCCCGCACGATCGTGAAACGGGTGTCGATCGTCGTCGGCGCGAGCCGCGCCGCCATATTCTTCAGCCAGGCTTCGACGTGCGAGCGCCGGATCGAGCGCAGCTGCATGTCGCCGAACGTCACCCCAGCGGTGGCCAGGTCGGCGTTCTCGCGGGTCGACGAGAGCCAGACCTGGCGGGGCGCCCAGTCAAGGTAGAAGGCCGCGAAGGTCACCTTGCCGGCCGATGGGTCGATCCAGTCGCCGCGTACGACCTTCGCCTCCTCGGTGGCGACCCAGCGTTTGGCGTCGACCTGCCGCTGAACGACTTGGTGTGCTGCTTGCCAGCTTCGTCGCGGTACGACCCACGCCAGGATTGGCGTTCCTTCCAGACCCAGCCCATGGCTGTCTCCTTCCGAGAGATCTTCATGATGCGCCCGTCCGCCGACGGACGCCGATCGATTCACTGGTGCTGTGGGCGGTTGGCCTGCTCGGCGAGCCAGAGGATGACGTCGGCTCGCCAGTAGCGGACGTGACGACCGACCTTGAAGCTCCTGGGGCAGCGCCGGTCACGCGCCAGTAGCGCAGGGTGTTCTCTGGCAGGCGGAGCATGGCCGCGGTCTCGTCGAGAGTGAGCATCTCGTCGCCGAGGTTCTTGCGCGGGTTGGGGATGGAGGGCTGTGCAGTCATCGGATGACTCCTGTTTGGTGGTCGCGACCGTGAGGTGCGGAGGCAAGAACGTCCTGCCTCAAGAGGCAGGTGCACGGGCCGTGCCAATCAGGACCCAGTCCGAGCTGGCGAAGCGCGCGCGGACGAGTCAGTCGGCCGTGTCCATGTACGAACGACGGCGCAAGGTCCCGATGCTCGATGTCACCGAGAGGCTGTTGTGGGCCGCCGGATCCGACCTGGGCATGGTCACGCAGGTGGTGTGGGAGATCGACTATCTGTCGGGCCTGAAGGAGTTCTGGTACCCGAGCAGGCTGTGGCGTGTCGAGGTGCCGGGCTGCTTCGACACGGTGGGCATGCCCGACCTGATCGGACAGACGGGTCAGGACGAGTGGGACCTGCGGAAACGGGACGACCGCCGGCACCTGTACGAGCTCCTCCTGATCGAGGGAACCCAGCACATGATCCAGCGGTGGGTCGACGGCGCCCTTCTGGTCGACATCTGGGACGAACTCAAGCTGCCGAAGAAGATCCGCGCGGCATGGGAGCCGGCTGTGCGGGCCGCGGCGGCGGGCGGCAGCCACAGCTCGCTCGGACCGCTCGGCGTCTGACCACTTCGCGGTCACAGGCCGAGCGGCGGCGCGGGTTCTCGCGGAACCGGACGGCCGTAGACGTGCGGTGCGGGAGTAGGTTGCCGGCGGGCGTTGGAGCCGTATCTGTCGATTGCGTCGACCGCCAAGCGGCGGGCATGCGTCGGCCCGAGGTCTGCACGGTCCCGGCCGAAGACATCGATCCACTGCTGCCTTGCGTGCTCGACGTCCTCGGCGACGATGTGCGCGGTGTTGCACTCCCGGCCGCGGGTCATGGCGACGTACGCGGCTGCCGCGCCAATGGTGTCGCTCAGGGCGACGTGTGCGCGGTCGACTGTGTCGCCCTGAGCCCCGTGGACCGTGGTCGCGTAGGCGAGTTCGACGAACTCGCGCGCATACTCCGCCGGGATCTGCCGCTCGCGGCCGCGGCGGCGAAGGCTGAGACTTCCAGCGTCCCCGATGCCGCTCACGATCCACGTCTGACGGTTGGTGACCTCGAGGGCGGGATCGTTGCGCCGTGTCGCGACCCGGTCGCCGAGGCCGAGCCGTTCGCCTGCCGCGGTCGTGATGACCCACTCGGAGTCCTCGTCGTCACCGAGACGATGCTCACGAATTGCGGCATTGAGGTCAGCGACCTGCTCGCGTCGGTCCGCGATGACGAGATCGCCTGAGGCGCCAGACGCGGCGAGAGCGGCGGTGCGCTCGACCTCAGAGGCATGGACGACGATCTGGCCACGGCGCTGGAGTTCGTCGAACACCCCCGCCGGGCCGTCTCCTCGCCGCATCCCTAGGCTGAGTGCGGCGTACTCCGGATCGGCGAACCGGTGGACCTTCTCCAACGAGACGACGGCCGTCGGGTGGGCCCAAGCGATGGCGTGGTCCAGTACGCCGCCGCGGCCAACGGCCGGGAGTTGGTGTCGGTCGCCGACGAACGCGACTCGGGCTTGGGCTTCGTCGGCAATGGTCAGCAGAGCGCGGGCCGTGTCCTGGTCGAGCATCCCGGCCTCGTCGACGAGCAGGAGATCGCCTGCTCGGAGTCGGGCCGACGCGTCAGGCGTTTGCTTTGGACGCCGGGCCCAGTTCCCGTCGCCGTCCCACCGCCAGCCGTGCTGGTGGATCAGCCAGGCAGCGGAGTGACCGTCGGCGCCGGTCTCGGTCGCCGCGACCTCGGCGGCCTTGAGCGTCGGTGTCACGACCAGCAGTCGACGCCCCTGCTGAGCCAGCAGTGTTTGCGTTGTCCGAAGGGCCGTGGTCTTTCCGGCACCGGCGGCACCCTCGACCACGATCAGCTCGCCGGTTCCAGTAAGAGCACCGACGACCGCGGCCTGGGTCGGATCGATCCGGTCGAGCCCGCGGCTACCGATGCGCACGCGACGCGCCGGCTCGGTTGCGCGCCGCGCCAGTCGGCGGACGGTGTCGGATTCGACCTCGAGCACGTACGTCGACGACAGCGCTCGCACGTGCCCGGAAACGTCCGGTCCGGTGAGCAATCGACTGCATCGTTCGACAGCTCGGGCCGTGATGTCCTCAGCAAGATCGATCCTCACCGCCGACTCGGCGACGAGACACGTCTCCGCAAGCAGCACCTCGACCTTCCCGCGGATGTCAGCCTCGTTCCACGCCGACCACTTCGCCCCGAGGAGGGTGACGACCAGCTCGGCTGCGCCATCGCGGTCGATCCATCCGGCCCGCGTGGCCTTGAGGGTGATGGCATCGCCTGGGTCGCGGTATCCGAGATCGCGCAGCTCCTGGTTCCAGCGCTCGACGAGTTGCCGGCCGTCCCTCGGAACGACCTTGTCCGGCCTGGCTTCGGCCCAGGCCCGTCGGTCCCACGTCTCGCGCAGCCGTGGTCCGGGTTCCTCTCCGGGATGCTCCCGCCGCCACGCGGCTTCGTAGCGGTCGACGTTGCGTCGGATCTGCGCGGTCCGGGCGCTGAACGCACCGGCGTACGGCATGAGCTCGCGAATCTCGCTCGTCTCGGGGTCGAGCGTGAATCCATGCGCGGCGAGCGCGGCACGGAACTTGGGATCGGTCGCGACGGCCGCGTGCCCGATGCCGTTGATGGCTTCGATCGAGTCACGGAAGCCGACCGAGTGGAGGCCCCGCCACGCGCCGGCGGCATAGACACGAGCGTTGATCTGGAAATGAAGGTGGCGGTGCGGGTCGCCGGCGCGAGAGGTGTAGTGCCGGATGACGGCCGCTTCGATCTTCTCGACGGGAACCTGCACCTGGCGCCCGCGCGGCCCGACCCGTGTGGTTGCGTGCGCGGCCACCCAACCGACGATCTCGTTCGCCGCCTCGTCCTGGGCTGCGTCCAGCGCGGCCGAGATCTCCGGATGCAGGGCGGCGGCGAGCGACCAGGTCTTGGGTCCGTTGACGGTGACCTCGACGAATCGCAGCGCGTTCGCGTCTTCGCGGATGCGGCCCTTCTCGCGGCCGGTGGCAATGTCGATCCCTGCGACCCACTGCTCGTACGTCTCGCCTTTCATCGACCTGGTGCGCTCGACGCCAGTCGGGGTCGCGATCAGGCGCTCGGCGACGCCGCGGCCCTCGCCGAGGTAGTAGTCGTCGGCCCGGGAGCGATCACGCTCAACGTAGGCGCGGGCGGCCTTCGCTGCGCCACGGTAGAACTTCACGCCGCCGTGCACCCGAACCACCCCGATCAAGCGTCAGTCAACTACCGTCGACAACCACATATCCGCAGGTCAAAGGCCATTCCCGGCCTCAATCCCTACGGTCCTTGGTAGCATGCGTGCCGCTCGAAATGGAGAGTGTGGTACGGCCGGAAGGCTGGTATCTGAGCGGGATTCTGGGGGACCGTCGATAGTCAACGAGAATCGGGGATCGAGAGATCGGGCCGGGTGGTAGTCAAGGGTCGGTGGCGCAGAGGAAGTCGTTGGCCAATCCAGGCCCGTAGAAGGCCCCCTTCCCGGCTTGGGCAGCGGACGGGGCATACGGGACGGGCGGTACGACATCTGCTCGCGGCCCCGCGGCACGTCTCGCACAGGGTTCGGCTTGCGAAACGACCCTGACCCGCTCGCTCATGCCGATGAGCGTGCGTCTGGGCGGAACCTCCGCTCGGCTGCAATCGTCATAGGAACATGGATGCCATGAGGCGAGTGATCGGCGCAGCGTTCGTGCTGACAGCCGTCATGGGCCTCGCGGGCTGTGGCGACGCTGCTAGGCCGTCGCAGCCTGCCCTGGCCGACGACCTAGCCGCCCACAACGGGAGGGTGTGTCCGGAGCGGCTGCCGCTAGGCGAGGACCCGGGTGGTCACGGATTCGGTACCGACGAGCCCGCTGACTCGCGGCCCTCGCTCCTGACGCCAGACGCCGGGTGGGTCTGCCGCTACAACCCGACCCGCGTAGATCGAGGCCCGAATGGGGACGGTTCGACGTTCCGGTGGCAGCGCGAAGGCGAGGCGCAGCCTGTGAAAGCAGATCGTCTTGCAGAACTCGCTCCGCACCTGAAGGAGTTGGAACCACCAGCCGCTGAGGGTTGTCCCGATGACCTTGGATCGCGCTGGATGCTCGTCTACACCCACCCAGGCGATCTGACCGGCGTGGTGATCGATGACTACGGGTGTGCCCGCATCCGCCTGACCGATGACCCCTTCCAGACGGCCCCGGGAGATTCGGGCCAAGAAGGGACCGTTCCCGGCGTTCTCAGTGGGCCGCCTGAGTTGCTCGCCGCGATCAAGGCGGGCTACAGCGATTAGTTGGCTCAGGATGTCGGAGCCCGAACCTAACCCCGGAGGCAAGGTCCTCTCATGCCGCTGATCGAGCGGCATAGGAG
>JALYMZ010000098.1 GCA_030773435.1 Actinomycetota bacterium
AGGCGGTGCAGTGGCTGGTCGGACGCGGGCGGGCCACCGTGCTCGAGCTCGGCGCGGGCACCGGCAAGTTGACCGCGCAGCTGCTGCGGCAGGGCCACGACGTGGTGGCCACGGAGCCGGCACCGGCGATGCTCGCCCAGCTGCTGCGGCACACCTCGGCGTCGTGGGTGCTCCGCTCCGCCGCCGAGCGGATCCCGCTGGCGGACCGCTCGGTCGACGTCGTCGTCGCCGGCCAGGCGTTCCACTGGTTCGACCCCGAGCAGGCGCTGCCCGAGATCGCCCGGGTGCTGCGTCCGGGTGGGGTCGTCGGGCTGCTGTGGAACCTGCGCGACGAGTCGGTGCCGTGGGTGCGCCGGCTCAGCGAGGTGATCGGCACCGAGCGCCTCGACACGGACCCGGCCCCGCTGCTGGCCGGCACCGGGCTGTTCGCGGCGGTCGAGGCGGAACGGTTCCGGCACTGGCAGCAGGTGTTCCGCGACACCCTGCTCGAGCTCGTCGCCTCCCGGTCGTACGTCGCCAGCCGACCGGAGGAGGAGCGCGCCGCGTTGGCGGCGCAGGTCGGCGAGCTGTACGACAGCTACGGCCGCGGCCCGGACGGGATGCTGCTGCCGTACCTCACGCACTGCTACCGGGCCCGGCGGACCGCCGCGCCACCACCTGGCCGGGACGGCGCGCCGGGGCCACCGCCACCGGTGGACGATGACCTGCTGATCGACTTCTCCTGAGTCGCCGCCAGCCGGGGCGCGTACCGTCTGCTGTCGTGGACGGCCTCGGCGCGGTGCTGTCGGTCCTCGCGATCGTCGTGCTCGTCGGCGGGCTGCTGACCTGGGCGGTCCGGCACCGCCGCGACCTCGGCACGCCCGCCGACCGGGCGACGTTCCGGACCCTGCACACCGCCTCGCTGGCGTCGCCGCCGCTGCGCAACGGCCTCACCACGGCGAGCGCGGAGAAGGCGATCCGCTACCTGCGCGCGCTGCTGGGGGCGCGGGCACTGGCGCTGACCGACCTCACCGGGGTGCTCGCCTGGGACGGCACCGGCGAGCACCACCGGCAGGACGCGATGGCGCTGGCCGCCCCGGTGGCCGCCGGCGGGACGACGCTGGCCCACGGCCCCCGCGCGGTGACCTGCAACCGGGGAGATTGCCCGCTGCGGCACTGCGTCGTGGCCCCGCTGACGATCGAGGACCGGGTGGTGGGCACAGTGCAGGTCTACGCCCCGTCGGCCTCGGCCGGGCTCGTCCGTGCCACCGGCGAAGTCGCGCGCTGGGTGTCCGGACAGCTGGAGCTGGCCGAGCTGGACCGTTCCCGCACCCAGCTGATGGAGGCCGAGGTGCGCGCGCTGCGCGCGCAGATCTCGCCGCACTTCGTCTACAACTCATTGACCGCGATCGCGTCGTTCGTCCGCACCGACCCCGAGCGGGCCCGGGAGCTGCTGGTGGAGTTCGCCGACTTCACCCGCTACTCCTTCCGCCGACACGGCGACTTCACCACGCTGGCCGAGGAACTGCGCTCGATGGAGCGCTACCTGGTGCTGGAGAAGGCCCGGTTCGGGGAGCGGCTGCAGGTCACCCTGCAGGTGGCGCCGGAAGTGCTGCCGGTGACGCTGCCGTTCCTGTCCCTGCAGCCGCTGGTGGAGAACGCCGTACGCCACGGCCTGGAGGGCAAGCCCGGCCGCGGGCACGTCACGATCGTGGCGCGTGACGGCGGTGCCGACGCCGTCATCCACGTCGAGGACGACGGCGTCGGTGAGGATCCGGAGCGCGTACGGCGGGCCCTCGACGGCGACCCGCACGTCGACGCGGTCGGCCTGGGCAACGTCGACGAGCGGCTGCGGACGGTGTTCGGCGACGACTACGGCCTGGTGGTCGAGACCGCGCCGGGTGCCGGCACCAAGGTCACCGTACGGATCCCCAAGTTCGCCCCCGGCGTCCGGGCCGGCTGACGCGGCGGCGCTGAGGAGGCTTTCCGCGTTCTGACACCCAAAAGTCTCCGCGGCGCGCGGGGCTACGCTGCCAGCCATGACCGCGGCCGGGCTGCGGGTGCTCGTCGTCGACGACGAGCTCCCGGCGCTGGAGGAGCTCGCCTACCTGCTCCGCCGCGACGACCGCGTCGCTGAGGTCGCCACCGCGGGCTCGGGGACCGACGCGCTGCGCCGGCTGGAGCAGGGCGGCGTCGACGCGGTGTTCCTCGACATCGCGATGCCCGGGCTCTCGGGGCTGGAGCTGGCCCGGGTGCTGGCCCGCTTCAAGACGCAGACGCCGATCGTGTTCGTGACCGCCCACGAGGACCACGCGGTCGACGCCTTCGAGCTGCGCGCGGTCGACTACCTGCTCAAGCCGGTGCGGGACGACCGCCTCCACGAGGCCGTGCGGCGGGTGGTCGACGCGGTCACCGACCGAGGCCCGCAGGCCGGGGACCGCGACGAGACGATCGCGGTCGAGCTGGGCGGAGTCACTCGCTTCGTCGCGCGCTCCGAGGTCCGGTACGTCGAGGCGCAAGGCGACTACGCCCGGCTGCACACCGGCGCGGGGAGCCACCTGGTACGAGTACCGCTCACGACACTGGAAGAACGGTGGCGTGACGCGGGCTTCCTCCGCATCCACCGCAGCCTGCTCGTGTCGTCGCAGCACATCCGCGAGGTCCGCATGGACAGCGGGCGCTGCACCGTCCGGGTCGGCGACGCCGAGCTGCAGGTGGCGCGCCGCCACACCCGGGCGCTGCGCGACGTGCTCGTCCGGCAGGCGAAGCCGTCCAAGACATGACCGAGCGGCCGCCGGCGACCCGGCGTACCCGCGTCACCAGCTCCCGCGCAGGCGCCGCCCGGCCACGGCCGGTGACGGTGACCCGCGAGATCGACGCGCAGACCGGCGTGGGTGAGGTGTACATGCGCTCGCTCACTGCGACCCAGCTGCGGCTGGCGTTGCTGGTCCTCGGCGTGCTCGCCGTGCTGCTGGGCGGCCTGCCCGCCCTGTTCGCGCTGCTGCCGTGGCTGCGGGAGCTGCAGGTGCTCGGGATCCCGCTGCCGTGGCTGCTGCTCGGGGGCCTGGTGTACCCGGTACTGATCGGACTCGGCTGGTTCTACGTGCGGCAGGCCGAGCGCACCGAGCGGGAGTTCACCGACCTCGTCGAGCGGTCGTGAACCCGACCGCGAGCGTGGTGGCGGTCAGCGCCGTCGCCGTCGCCACGCTCCTGATCGGGGTGCTCGGGCTCCGGTTCAGCCGCACCACCAGCGACTTCTACGTCGCCTCCCGCGCCGTCGGGCCGGCGTGGAACGCCTCGGCGATCGGTGGGGAGTACCTGTCGGCCGCCTCGTTCCTCGGCGTCGCCGGCCTCGTGCTCGCGTTCGGCGCCGACATGCTGTGGTACCCGGTCGGCTGGACCGCCGGCTACCTGGTGCTGCTGGTGCTCGTCGCCGCCCCGCTGCGCCGGTCCGGCGCCTACACGCTGCCGGACTTCGCCGAGGCGCGGCTGGAGTCGCTGGCGGCCCGTCGGCTGTCCAGCGTCCTCGTGGTCGGCATCGGCTGGCTCTACCTCATGCCGCAGTTCCAGGGCGCCGGCCTCACCCTGTCCACGGTCACCGGTGCGCCGCCGGAGCTGGGGGGCGTGGTGGTGGCCGCCATCGTCCTGGTCAACGTGCTGTCCGGCGGCATGCGCAGCATCACGTTCGTGCAGGCGTTCCAGTACTGGCTGAAGCTGACCGCGCTGCTGGTGCCGTTGGCAGTGCTGCTGCTGCAGTGGCGGGCCGACGGTGCCGCGTCGCCGGCTGACGCGCCGGTCGGTGGCGGGGCCGTGGTCGGCGAGCAGTGGGTGCTCCCGCTGGGCAGCGGCCTGGAGCACCCGCTCTATGCGACGTACTCGCTGATCCTGGCCACCTTCCTCGGCACCATGGGCCTGCCGCACGTGCTGGTGCGCTTCTACACCAACCCCGACGGCCGGGCCGCTCGCCGCACCACCCTCGTCGTACTCGTCCTGCTGGGTGTCTTCTACCTGCTCCCGGCCGGGTACGGCGCTCTGGGCCGGGTCTACGCCCCCGACCTCATCGGCAGCGGGCGGGCCGACACCGTGGTGCTGGAACTGCCCGGCCGGATGCTGGGCGGTGTTCCCGGCGACCTCCTCTCGGCGCTGCTCACCGCCGGCGCGTTCGCCGCGTTCCTGTCCACCTCGTCGGGCCTCACCGTGTCCGTCTCCGGCGTGCTGAGCCAGGACGTGCTCTCCCGCTGGGTCGGCGGCGTCGGGGGGTTCCGGCTGGCCACGTGCCTGGGCATCATCGTGCCGCTGCTGCTGGCGCTGCTCGCCCAGGACCTGCCGGTCGCCGCGGTCGTCGGGTTGGCGTTCGCGGTGGCGGCGTCGACGTTCTGCCCGCTGCTGGTGCTCGG
>JALYMZ010000099.1 GCA_030773435.1 Actinomycetota bacterium
GGACGGCCCCGACCCGCTGCTGTGAGCGGTTGCGCCGGCCAGGGAAGTGCCCGCGGTGGCGAGCAGCTGGTCGTAGACCGCGGCGGTCTGCTCGGCCATCTGCCGGTCGGTGCCGGACTGCTGGTACTCGCGATGGGCGGCTCGGGCGTACTGCCGGGCGGTGAGCGGGTCGGTGAGCACCTCCAGGAGCGCGTTCGCCAGCGCCTGGCCGTCGAGGGCGTGTCAGATCGTCTGTGTAAGGACTTCGGTCCGACCCTGAGGCCAGTGGCCTTGGAGGGGAGCACAGCATGGGCGTTGTGACCGAGGACTCCTCGAGCGGGCAGCCGCGCGAGGACGACGAGATGCCGGGTCCGCCGCGGGTGACCGGGCGGCAGTTGCGCGAGCTGCTGGCCGATGACCTGTGGCTGGACGAGCTGATCGACCGCGCGGACGAGGGCGGGGTGCAGCTGACCGGCCCGGGTGGCTTCCTCCCGGAGATGATCAAGGCGGTGCTGGAACGGGGACTGGCCGCCGAGCTCACCGGTCACCTTGGTTACGAGGTCGGCGACCCGGCCGGCCGCGGGTCGCCGAACAGCCGTAACGGCACGACCCCCAAGACAGTGCAGACCGAGGTCGGCGCGGTGCCGTTGGACGTCCCGCGGGACCGGCAGTCCACCTTCGACCCGCGGCTGGTGCCCAAGGGCGAGCGCCGGCTCGGCGGCCTCGACGACACGATCATCTCGCTGTATGCGGGTGGGATGACGGTCCGCGACATCCAGCACCACCTGGCCCGCACGTTCGGCACCGACCTGTCCCACGAGACCATCAGCAAGATCACCGAAGCGGTGGCCGAGGAGGTCAAGGCCTGGCAGACCCGGCCGCTGGAGGAGATCTACCCGATCGTGTACTTCGACGCGCTCGTGGTGAAGGTCCGCGACGGCCATCAGGTCCGCAACAAGGCCGCGCACCTGGCCGTCGGAGTCGATCTGGACGGCATCAAGCACGTGCTGGGCATCTGGGTGCAGGCCAGTGAGGGCGCGAAGTTCTGGGCCGGAGTGTGTGCCGAGCTGGCCAACCGCGGCGTCCGCGACATCCTCATCGCCTGCTGCGACGAGCTGACCGGCTTCCCAGAGGCGATCGAGGCGACCTTTCCGCAGACCACTGTGCAGACCTGCGTGGTGCACCTGATCCGGGTCTCGATGTCCGCCTGCCGTCTCGATCAGCGTCGGCCTACCCGGTGCGCCCCGCCGACATGTGCCGCTCGCCTTCAGGCTGGGACTGGTCAGATCAGTAGCGGCCGTCAACGTCGGTGTGCCGGGTCAAGTGCATCTCGAAGACCTTCGGCTACGACGTTGGCGCTGAGGACGACGAGCACGATTGCGGCGCTGGGATAGAACATGAGCTGCGGGTCGGTCTGCAGGTGCGGTTGCGCGGCGCGGAGCATGGCGCCCCACTCGGCGGTCGGCGGCTGCACGCCCAACCCGAGGAAGTTGAGACCCGCGATGCTCAAAATGATGTTGCCGAGTTCCAGCGCGGCGAGGACGATCACCGGGCCGATCATGTTCGGCAGGATCTCTCTTCTGAGAGTGTGGCAGCGGGAAGCGCCGAGCGCCCTCGCAGCGAGCACGTAGTCCTGCTCGCGGCAGACGAGCACGAGTCCCCTGACCGTCCGTGCGAACCCGGCCCACCCCACCGAGATGAGCGCCAGGACGAGCTGGGGCATGCCCTGCCCCAGCGTCCCGACCACCGCGACGGCGAGAAGCAGGGTGGGAAAGGCCAGCAGCAGGTCGGTCAACCGCATGAGCAACGCGTCGATCCAGCCAGCGTAGAAGCCGGCGACCAGACCAACAGCGACTCCGATGAGCAGGGTCAGGCCGAGCACCGCGACCGCGCTGAGCAACGTTGCGCGTCCCCCGTAGAGCAGGCGGCTCAGCAGGTCGCGGCCGAGGTGATCAGTGCCGAGGAGATGCTCGGCGGTTGGCTGGCTGAACGCGTCCAGCAACTGCTGGTGCGCCGGGTCGTGCGCCGCGAGCAGCGGCGCCGCGACGGCGGCTAGAGCCATGACGACGAGGAGGAGCAGGGCGGCACGCGTCGTCCGGTCCCGAAGCAACAGCGCCGCACGAAGAGCCGGCCGAGGCGTAGTCGGCGCCGCATCGTATGGCAGCAAGGGCACCTGCTCGGAGGGCGAGGCGCCCGGCCCGTGTTCGTCTTCTTGCTTCAGGCGGGCGCGCGACCCGTTCACGTCACCCCGGGCGACCGGAGGCGCGGGTCGATGAAGGGGTAGCAGAGATCGACCGCGAGGTTGAGCAGGGCCAAGGCCGACGCAGCGTAGAGGACGACGCCCTGAATCGCCGGGTAGTCGCGCAGGAAGACCGCGTCGACGGCGTACTTGCCGACGCCGTTCCAGCCGAAGATCGTCTCGACGAGAACGGCTCCGCCGAGCAACTGCCCGGCGGTGAGGCCGGCGACCGTAA